>JBDLIK010000621.1:0-2812 GCA_039714895.1 Myxococcota bacterium
GCCAGGCCCCGGGCGTCGAGTCCCTCGCCCCGCGCCGCGCGGGCCTCTTCCACCCGAGCGATGCGATCGCCGCGCACGGTGACGTCGGCCGCCCGCGGCGGACCACCGCTCCCATCGTAGAGCGTGGCGCCGGAGATGAGCAGCTCGGGGGGCGCGCCCACCCCCCGAGCCTACCACGGGGCCCCGGCTCGCCCTACCTTCCCGCCGCGCCTCGGGGAGGGATCTTGCTGCGGGAACTCGCCGACGACCTCTTCGTGACCGAGCGGCCGTTGCGCTTCGCGGGCCTCGAGGTCGGGACCCGGATGACCGTGATCCGCCTGGCCGGCGGCGAGCTGCTGCTGCACTCGCCGGTGCGGCTTGATGCCGCGCTGCGCACCCGGCTCGAGGCCCTGGGAGCCCCCCGCTTCGCGGTGGCCCCCAACCGCTTCCATCATCTCTTCGTGGGAGAGGTGGTCTCGAGCTGGCCCGAGGTGGAGCTCTACGGCGCGCCGGGGCTCGAGCGCAAGCGGCCGGATCTGGCCTTCCGCGAGGTGCTCGGCGACGAGCCCCCCAAGGCGTGGGCCGGTCAGCTCGAGCAGTGTCTGGTGGCCGGCTTCCCGCTCATCAACGAGGTGGTGTTCTTCCATCCCCCGACGCGCACGCTGGTGGCGAGTGACCTGGCCTTCCAGGTCGGTCCCGAGACCCCCACCGCCACCCGGCTGTTCCTGCGCATGGCGGGGGTCCGTCAGTTCGGTCCGACCTACCTCGAGCGCCTGCTGGCTCGGGACCGCGCCGCGGCCCGGCGCAGCTTCGAGCGCATCCTGGACTGGGACTTCGACCGGATCGTGGTGGCCCACGGCCCGGTGCTCGAGAGCGGGGGCCGTGAGGCGCTGCGCGCCGGTTACCGCTGGCTCCTCTGAGCCGTGACCGAGATCGCGGCGCGAGAGCCTTCCCCGAGCGAGCGGCCGCGCATCGGTCTGGTGCTTTCCGGCGGCGGGGCGCGCGGCGCCTACGAGGCCGGGGTGCTCGCTCACCTCTTCGAGGAAGTCTATCCGCGGCTTCGATCCGGTTTCGAGTTCGACGTGGTGTCCGGCACCTCGGTGGGGGCCATCCACGCGGCCTACGTGGCGGCGAGCGCCCACCAGGCGGGAGCCGAGCGCGCCAGCCAGCTGCTGGAGACCTGGCGCTCCATGCGGGTGCGCGAGGTCCTCCAGCTCTCGGCCGGCGATCTGGTGGGTGTGCCGCTGCGAGCGCTCGGCGTGAGCCGGCTGGCCAGGCGCCTCCGCGAGGGCGCGGAGGTGATCGGCGGGCTCGTGGACGTGAGACCCCTCGAGCGCATCGTGCGGGAGCGCGTTCCCTGGCAGCAGCTCCCGGAGAACCTGTCCGGCTCGCGCCCGGGCGCGCTGTGCATCTCCTGCACCGAGGTGCGCTCGGGCCATGCCACCGTGTTCATGGACGGGCCGCTGGCCGATCCTGCCCCGTGGGCGTTCGATGCCAACTCGAAGGCCCAGGCGGTCGCGCTGGCCCCGCGCCACGTACGCGCCTCGGCTGCGATCCCCTTCTTCTTCCCGGCCGTACGCCTGGGCGAGCGCTACTACGTGGACGGCGGCCTGCGCATGAACACCCCGCTCTCCCCCGCCCTGCGCCTGGGCTGCGACCGCGTCCTGGTGGTGGGCCTCAAACACCTGCTGGCCTCCAACGAGGAGCATCCTCCCTATCCCGAGGAGGTGATCGGGCAGCCTGCCTTCTTGCTCGGGAAGGTCCTGAACGCGCTCATGCTGGACCGCCTCGAGTACGAGCTGCAGCGCGTCGAGCTGGTGAACGACCTCATCGAGCAGGGCCGGGAGATCTACGGGTCCGAGTTCCTGGACCGCATCAACGTGGCCGTGCGTGGGAAGCGCGGCGCGGACTACCGTCCGGTGGCGGCGCTCACCCTGCGGCCCAGCCGGGACGTGGGGCGCGTTGCCGCCGAGTGCTATCGCCGCCAGGGGTCCCGATCCCTGGGGCTGCTGCCGGGGCTGCTGACCCGCCTCGCCCTGCGGGGCGTTCCCGAGGACGAGGCCGATCTGCTCTCCTATCTCTTCTTCGATCGCTGCTTTACCTCGGCCCTCGTCGAGATGGGTCGCGCCGACGCCCGCGCCCGCCACCAGGAGCTGCTGGCGCTGCTCGGCGGCTGAGACCCTTTCCCTCGCGGGTCCCGTCGCTTGATTCGGCGGCCCTGGCGGGCGAGCATGCCCAGTGGGGGGTTCGGAGGAAGCAGCATGGCCACGCTCGCGGGAAAGGTTGCCTTCGTGACGGGGGCGGGATCCGGAATCGGTCGGTCGGTCGCGGTGCGGCTGGCCCGTGAGGGCGCGGACGTCGCCGTCTCCGACATCGACCCGGGCGGCGCCAACGAAACGGCCGAGGCGGTGCGCGAGGCGGGCCGCAAGGCCCACGTCCAGCTGGCCAACGTGGCCTCCGAGCGTCAGGTGCGCGAGGCCGTCGAGGCCAGTGTGGCCGCCCTCGGCCGGCTGGACATCGCCGTGGCCAATGCCGGGATCGGCCGGGTGGGCACGGTCCTCGACATGCCCGTGAAGGACTGGCAGGACCAGGTGGACGTCAACCTGACGGGCGTCTTCCTCACCGTCCAGGCGACGGCCCGCAGGATGGTCGCGCAGGGGGAGGGTGGCCGCATCGTCTGCATGGCGTCGCTGGCCGCCGAGATCACGGGGCAGATGACCTGGGGCTACTCGGCGACCAAGGCCGGAGTGCGCATGATGGTGCGGGGCTGGGGCCAGGAGCTCGGCGCCCACGGCATCACCGTCAATGCCATCGGCCCCGGCATCATCGAGAC
>JBDLIK010000622.1:0-2811 GCA_039714895.1 Myxococcota bacterium
GCATCAACATCCTGCTCATCTCGACCAGCGAGATCAAGATCTCGGTGGTGATCGAGGAAAAGTACTCGGAGCTGGCGGTCCGGGCCCTCCACGCCGCGCTCGTAGAGCGGAGCTGAGCATCACCGCGGCAGAGGGACGCGCCGGGGCCGGCTGGGTTCTCACGGCACTCCTGCTGGCGGCCGCGTTGCCTCCGCCGCGGCCCGGACCCGAGGCATGTCCCGCGCCGGGGCTCGCTGCCGCCGCAGCTGGGCTGCCCAGGGTGGGGTGCCACGGCGACGGCGCGGCCCTCTCGGGGGCGCTGCCGCTGCTGTTCGGCGGTGGGCTCGACCTGGCTCGCGTGCCCAGCGCCGCCCTCGAGCAGCTGCCCCGCATCGGGCCCCAGCGCGGCAGCGCCCTCGCCCGGGCTCGCCAGGCGGCGCCCTTCTGCAGCGCCGCGGACCTCCTGCGGGTGCCTGGGATCGGGCCCCGGACCCTCGCGGGACTGCGGCCCTACCTCCTGCTCGGGACGGATCCGCGCTGCGCGGCGCGGAGCGCTCTTCTAGACTCCCGAGCCGGCGGGCCGCAGCGGGTCCGGAATGCGCCCGGGCTGCGCTCCGGGCGGCCGGACCGGGGGCGGTTCGGGGTGGGGGGTCCATGACGGCCGATCAGGGGATCCGCCGGCTGCGCCGCTTCCTGGCCGAAGGGCTGTGGACGGGCGATCTGCGCGCCTCGCGCCTGGGCGGCTGGGCGATCCGGCTGCTTCAGCTCGCCGTGATGGTGGGCGAAGGCTTCGTGCGCGACCGCGCGCTGCTCCGCGCCACGGCGCTCGCCTACGTGACGGCGCTGTCGCTGATCCCGGCGCTGGCCATCGCCGTCGCCATCATCGGCGCCCTCGGCGTCCGGGAGGACGTGACGGACTTCCTGGTGGCGCAGATCGCTGCCGGAAGTCCCGGGGCCGCCCAGTGGATCCTGCGCGTGGTCCAGGAGGTGAACCTGGGCAGCCTCGGCACGCTGGGTGCGGCGCTGCTGTTCGCCACGACCCTGGTGACCATCGGAAACGTGGAGCGAGCGCTCAACGACATCTTCGGCGTGAGACATCAGCGGACCTGGGCCCGGCGCATCCCGGACTACCTGGCCGTGCTGGTGGTGGCGCCGCTGCTGGTGGGCGTTGCGCTGTCCCTGGGCACGGTGGTGCGCTCCCAGTGGATCGTGCAACGCCTGCTCGAGATCGAAAGCCTGCAGGGGGTCGCCACCGGCCAGGCGCCGATCCTGCTGCTCTACGCGGCGGCCTTCACGTTTCTCTATTGGTTTCTCCCCAACACGCGCGTGCGACCGCTCTCCGCCCTGATCGGCGGAATCGTGGCGGCGCTGCTGTTCAACGGCGCCCAGGCCAGCTATGTGGGCTTCAACGTCGGCGTCGCCCGCTACGATGCGCTCTTCGGCACGCTGGCTGTGCTGCCGCTCTTCCTGGTCTGGATCTACATCTCCTGGGCCGTCGTGCTGCTGGGTGCCGAGCTGGCCTTTGCCCATCAGCACCTGGGGAACTACCGCCAGGAGGTGCGCACCGGCGAAGCGCGCCCTGCCCAGCGCGAGGCCATCGGGTTGGCGGTGGCGCTGGCGGTGGCGAAGGCCTTCGAGAGGGGAGACCCGGGCTGCACCGCGGACCGCTTGTCCGTGGAGCTCGACGTCGCCGTGAGGCTGGTGCGCGACGTGCTCATCGACCTCGAGGTTGCCGGCGTGGTGGCTCCGCGTGGCGGCGACGGCGGCATCCAGCTGGGGCGACCGGCCGAGACCATTCGCGTGGGCCAGGTGCGGACGGCCCTGCGGGGCTCGCTGGACGACCTGGGCCAGCCGGGCGACGTCGGCCGCATGGCGGGCGAGGTGAGCCGCGAGATCGAGGCCGGCATCGCCCAGGGTCCCGCTGGCCAGACCCTCGCCGATCTCCTGGGGCCGCGGGCAAGGCCCGCAGCCAACGGCGGTGCATCCAGCCAGGTCTAGGGTGGTCACCGCTTGCAGCGTTGCCGACCACGCCTACCTTCCTTTCGTGCGCATCTATCTGGATCACAACGCGACGACCCCGCTGCGCGACGAGGTCGTTCGCGACATGACCGACGTCCTGCGCGACGGCTATGGCAACCCGTCGAGCGGCCACGCCGAGGGTGCCGCTGCCCGCGCCGAGGTGGAGCGAGCTCGGGCGCGGGTGGCCGCGCTGCTGCGCGTCGGGCCGGAGGAGGTGATCTTCACGGCCGGCGCCACCGAGTCGAACAACGCCGTGCTGCGCAGCCTGGCCGGCGGCGGGCCGGGCCACCTCGTCACGACCCGCGTCGAGCACCCGTCGATCGTGGCTCCGGCGGAAGCCCTGGAGGCCGAGGGTTGGCGCGTCACGCGGGTGGCGGTGGACGCGGAAGGTCGGGTGGACCCGGCGACCGTGGCGGATGCTCTCGACGACGCCACCCGGCTGGTTTCGATCCTCTGGGCCAACAACGAGACCGGCGTGATCCAGCCCCTCGAGGAGCTCGCCGAGGTGGTGAAGGCGCGGGGTGTGCTCCTCCACGTGGATGCCACCCAGGCCCTGGGCAAGCACCCGGTCCACCTCGACCAGCTGCCGGTGGACCTGCTCTCCGCCTCGGCACACAAGATGAACGGGCCCAAGGGCGTCGGATGCCTGGTGGTGCGCGGCGAGGATCTTGCGCCCCTGGTGCGCGGCGGACCCCAGGAGCGCGGCCGCCGGGGGGGCACCGAGAACGTGGCTGGCATCGTGGGGTTCGGGACCGCCTGCGAGCTGGCCCGGAGCGAGCTCTCCCAGCGCGTCGCGCATTTCGGGAGCCTGCG
>JBDLIK010000623.1:0-2809 GCA_039714895.1 Myxococcota bacterium
GAGGGCCAGCAGGAGATGTGAACCGCCCCGGGTTTGCCGGAGGCTCCATTCCTTGAGAGGATGGAGTCATGGCACGCAGAAGCAGGTTTTCTCAGGAGGTCCGAGAGCGGTCGGTCCGGATGGTCTTTGAGCACGGGAGCGAGTACGGCTCCGAGTGGGAAGCGATGTGCTCGATCGCGGAGAAGATCGGCTGTTCGGCTGAGACGCTTCGCAAGTGGGTCCGACAGACCGAGGTCAACTCGGGCCGCCGCGGTGGCCGGACGAGCGACGAGCAGGCTCGGACGAAGGAGCTCGAGCGAGAGGTTCGCGAGCTCCGGCGAGCCAATGAGATCCTCCGGAAGGCGTCCGCGTATTTCGCCCAGGCGGAGCTCGACCGCCGACCGAGGTGATGGTGTCGTTCATCGACGAGCACCGTGAGGAGCACGGGGTCGAGCCGATCTGCAGACAGCTGCCGATCGCCCCCTCGAGGTACTACGAGCAGCGGGCTCGCGAGGCGGACGCTACCCGGCTTCCGAAGCGTGCCGTTCGCGACGCCGAGCTGTGCGAGGAGATCGAGCGGGTGTGGAAGGAGAACTTCAGTGTCTATGGCGTTCGGAAGGTGTGGCGTCAGCTGCGCCGGGAGGGGGTCCGTGTGGCGCGGTGCACGGTGGAGCGCTTGATGCGCCAGATGGGCCTTCGGGGCGCTGTTCGGGGCCGAAGGTTCAAGAAGACGACGATCGTCGACGAGAGCTGCGCGAGGCCCGCGGACCTCGTACAGCGGGACTTCACGGCGAATGGTCCCAATCAGCTCTGGGTGGCGGACCTCACCTACGTGGCCACCTGGGCGGGCTTCGTCTACGTGGCCTTCATCACGGACGTCTTCTCGCGAAGGATCGTAGGCTGGCGGGTGTCGAACTCGCTTCGAAGTGACCTGGCGCTCGATGCGTTGGAGCAAGCGATCCACGCTCGTTCCGATCTCGCGGACCTTGTCCACCACAGCGACCGAGGCGTGCAGTACCTGTCGATCCGCTACACGGAGCGCCTCGCCGAGGTGGGCATCGAGCCTTCGGTGGGTAGCGTCGGCGACTCCTACGACAACGCCCTCGCGGAGACGATCAACGGCCTCTACAAGACCGAGGTCATCCACCCGAACGGGCCGTGGCGCAACGTCGACGAGGTCGAATTCGCCACGCTCGAGTGGGTCGACTGGTTCAACAACCGTCGGCTTCTCGAGCCCATCGGGCACGTCCCCCCGGCAGAGTTCGAGGCGATGTATGTTCAGAGCCACGAAGCGCCGACCACGGAGGTCGGACTCACATAACGGAGTCTCCGGAGAACCCGGGGCGGTTCACAGCGCGTTGGGCGGCGGGCGAGGGTCACTCCGGACTCGGCTTAGGCACCGTGACGAGCTTGAAGAAGTTCGTGCCCGCATTCGCGAGGAGGAGCGCGACGCCGGCCAGATAGGGAGCTGGGCCGCGGTCGAAGGGGAATGCCAGCAGGTTGCCCAATTGAAGGAGCAGTACGATCGTTGCGTTCCCGATGTTGAGCGCGAAGTCCCCTGGCAGCTGCTCGCCCCGTTGTGCCGCCAGGCGGAAGGCCGCGGGCACATTGGCGGAGACACGGTAGGCATAGTAGATGAACAGCAGTGCGCTGCAGGTGGGCCACAGTGCCTGGTCGGTCAGCTCGAAGCGGCCAAGGATGAGGGGCAGAAAAGCGAAGGCACAGGCGAACAAGCTGTTCGCGAGCATTGAGCGGTACCGAAACGCGTCCTCCGGTGTCCAACTACCCTGATCGCGGCGGCGGAAGAGGATCGCGATACTGGCGAAGCCAGCGAAAGCGATCGCGACCTCAGCGAGCGTAAGGAAGACGTCGCTGCCCTGCATCTCCCCGCCGCCCAACGGATCAGCGCTTCAGCTGCCGGCGGCGCACTGCTGCCGGCACCAAGACGCCTACACGCGCCGCATATTACCAGAGCCTCGTCACGCCTGGGCCCCAGCCGGTCAGCTGCAAGCGCTTGATATGCAGCGCGCGAGTTAGATGGACGGTTCCCGGCCCCGGCGAGAGTGCCAGAGAGCGACGACCTCGATCTGGCCGGCTTCTGCGTTGACCTGGTAGTAGAGGTGGTAGCCAGTGCGGCTCAGAAGCAGTCGGCGAACCGCCTCCTTCTTCGCGTTGCGAGCTCGCGCCCCGATCCCAGGCTGGGTCGCGACGAGTTTGAAGGCTCGTTCGAGATCGTCGACGAGAGCGAGCGGGGCCGGACGGTTGGCTCGCCACTAGGCTGAGGCCCGCCGGATCTCTGCCGTAGCGCGGGGCGTTGCCTTGACGGGTACCGTCCAGCCAAGGACTACTGGCGAAGCTCTCGGAGGAGGGCTTCCGTATCGACGAGCTGACCCTGCGCCGCCCGCCTGAGGGACTCTTCGAGAGCGGCATCCTCGTCGGGGGTTAGCTCGAACGTCTCGTCGGGTTCCGTGACGAGGACGGTGACGGTGGCCCCTTCCTCGAGGGAGTCTCCGTCGAGTTCCAGCTTACCTTGGACGACTTTTCCGGTCGCGATTCGCATGTCGGAGAGTGCTGGCTATCGAAGGGCATTGCATTCCCGCCCGGAACGCCTCGGCGGTGTCTAACGGACCGGCGATAAGCTTCCGGCCGCTGACTGCCAGCGACCATGCAGAAGCTCCCGCCGCCAGAAGACTACCAAAGTTGGCCCGAGCTATGGCCGGTCAGGCTTCATCGCCTTGATCCTCATACAGGCCCCCTCCTGCGCCTACCCGCTCGCGGGTAGGCTGGATGGAAGAACCACCTTTCATCCACACAGGAGAGAGCCATGAGA
>JBDLIK010000624.1:0-2807 GCA_039714895.1 Myxococcota bacterium
GCGCCTACGACGCGGCGCTCACCAGCCAGGTCCTCCGCGCCTTTCTCCGTGCTCTCTTCGCCGCACTCCGCCGGCGCGCGAAGGCCCAGTGGGGCAGGCCGGGAGGTCAGTGCGGAGCCGTCACCTTCATTCAGCGCTTCGGCTCAGCCCTGAACTTGAATGGGGCTTCATGATGCTGCGCCTTGTCAAGTATGTGGATTCACTCGAAGAGCGTTGGCTGGCCATCCGAACGGACCCCCTCGAGATCGAGCCTTCCGGTCTCCCGGAGGCGTTCGAGGAGGCTGTGGACGGGCTCCGTCTCGAGCTCCGACCTTCGGATCTCCCAGGGAGCCCAAGGAACGATCTGTTCGACGTGCACGAGTCCCGCATCGACGAGCTTCCGTAGCGTGGTATCACTGACGCCGCAGTGCTTGGCCGCTCCGCCCAGCGTCAGGATCTCCGGATCGGGCTGCCGACGTCTCTGACCGGAGATCGAGTGATTGCGCCGCGCGGTTTGCACGCGGTCCTCCGTCCAACGCTTCCCCTTGCCCGTTCGGCGTCCGAGCTTGTTCAGCACCCGCGCGATCTCATCGTCCCCGTAGCGCACCGCCATGCGACGGATCAGCTCCAGGTCCTCCACCGCCGTCTTCCGACCCACGGGCGAGCTTGGCTTGTCCATCTGGAACTGGGTGTGGGTGCCTCCCTTCCAGTGGATCGTGAAGGAGAGCAGGCCTGTGTCCTCTTCGAGGTCGACCAGCACCTCCTCGATCACGGTCCGCACGATCTTCTTCTTGAGCTCCATCGGGCAGGCCTTGCTCTGCCACACCTCGTCGAAGCGTCTGCCCAGGCCGAGGATCCGCTCGCGATCCTCGTCGGCCAGGGGCTTCGCGGCCCCTTGCAGCTCCAGGAGCCGGTCCTCGAGGGCGCCTACCTCCTCGAGCTTCGTGTTCCATCGCCGCTCCAGCTCCGCCGCGACGAGGCGATTGCGTGGATCCACCTCGTGGTACTGCACCCCCGCTCGCTCCGTCTCGTACTGGAGCTGCCGGAGCTGACACCCCAGGGCCTCGCTCTGCTCGTCCCGGACGGAAGGAAGCTCCTCGAGGGCCTGCAGACTCGCCTCGACGCCCAGAGGGGAGAGCACCCGGAGCAGCTCCTCTGCGAAGCGCCGATCCACCGTGCTCCCCCCGAAGCCGAGGCAGTAGCGGCCCCCCGCGTCGAAGTCCCCGACGCACAGATAGCGCGCCGCCGTTCCACCCCTGCCCCAGTAGCGCACGTGGAGCTTGCGACCGCAGCGCCGGCAACGGAGAAGGCCGGCCAGCAAGCCGTGGCCCGATCGCACCGCCCCGACCGCCTCCTCTGTGGAGCCGCGAAGCGAGTTGCGCCCGACCATCCGGCGGTTCTCCTCGTAGGTCTCCCAGTCAATATACCCCTCGTGGTGATCCCGGATGAACACCCGTGCCTCCTCCGGGGCCCGTTCGCGGCCTTGTCTCCGGACGGGTCGACCCTCCACGAGCACGACCTCCCGAGGCCGTCGACCGTACACATAGGCTCCCGCGTAGAAGGGGTTGCGAAGGACCTGGGCCACGAAGCTATGCGTCGGAAGCTTGAAGACGATCTGGTGCTTGCCGGCTCGAACCTGGTTCACGGGCAGCTCGATGCCATGCTGCTGGAACCAGAGGTACGTCTGTCGGATACTCCACAGCTCCCGGAACTTGCGGAATACGGATGCGATCGCCTCCCGAACGCGTTCGTCGGGATCCTTGACGACCTTCCCGAGCGCGTCGCAGACGTAGCCGGCCGGCAAGAGTCGGATCAGCTCGCCGCGGCGCGCCTTCTCCTCCATGCCCTGGTAGAGGCGCATGCGGAGGGTCTTGAGCTCCACCACGCTCAGGGTTCCCTTGATCCCGAGGACGAGCTGGTCGTCCGCCAGGCTGAGGTCGTAGACGCGTTCGGCGTCCGCGAGCAGCGTGTCGAAGAGCTGGCAGATCTCGAGCAGGTGGCACCAGTCCTTGTCGGTCCGGGAGAGACGCGACGCCTCTCGACTCAGCACGATGCCCACGTCCCCGAGCGCCACCGCGGCCAGGAGGCGCTGGAACCCCTCCCGAGGCCCCGCTCCCAGGGCGGCACTGGACCCGAGATCCGTGTCGATCACCTCCACCTGACTCCATCCGAGATCGCGCGCACGGTCCGCCAGCGCGTACTGCAGGCGCTGGCTCTCCTGGTTGTGGCGAACCTGGCGCTCCGAGGACTGTCGCAGGTAGACGATGGCGCGACGGGTCCGCCGCTCGGCCGTGATCTTACGAGAGTCCGTCATCGTTTCCTCCCTTCCCGGCCTCGTGGACGGCGACCACGGCTGCGGCCATCAGGGCGATCAGCTCCTCTCGAAGTCGTGGGTCGAGCACGAGGGCAGGCTCGTTCTCCGGCTCCACGTCGATGTTCAAGGTCAGTTGTTCCACCTCGCTCCCCCTTCCGGCTGGAATGCGTGGGAGAGACGCTATCGACGCTGGCCTGCGGAACCTCTCGGGCACCTGCGGCAACGAGATCCACGACCGAGAGCAAGGCCCGAGCACAGAGGGCTGCCTGCGAGCGGAGCTCTACGCCGGCTGCCTCGGGAGCCAACATCCAGGCTGGGATCTTGAGAGAAGCACCCGCTGGATCTCGGACGGTGACAGGGCCGTCGCTACGACGTGGCGCAGCGAGTACTTCCAGCCGCTTCCCGAAATGAGGGTGGAAGGGGTAGTGAACCGTGGCGTGCGACGGGATGGGGTTGCGACGCTCTGATGCTGAACCTCCACTTCCATACCTTGGCGCTCGACGGTGTCTATCCC
>JBDLIK010000625.1:0-2802 GCA_039714895.1 Myxococcota bacterium
GCCTTGTACGCCGTCCTATGAGCCTTTGTCAACGGGCAAGGGGATATTCAATGCCCGATTGCGTGCATCTGCGTCGAGACTGTGATGCAGCTCACCTGACGGACGGATTCGCGGGCAAGCGCCGGAAGGCGCGCGCAGCGAGGCGGAGCCGAGCGCAGCCTGTGGTGCCTGCGGGCTACGCCCGCAGGCGGACCCACAACTAGCCCTTGGCGGTCTTCACGGCTTCGGTGAGAGCCGGTACGACCTCGAAGAGATCGCCGACCACACCGAGGTCCGCCACCTCGAAGATGGGGGCGTCCGGATCCTTGTTGATCGCGACGATGAAGTTCGAGCTCTTCATCCCGACCAGGTGTTGGATGGCGCCGGAAATCCCGCAGGCCACGTAGAGCTTGGGTGTGACGACCTGCCCCGACGATCCCACCTGATAGGCGTGGGGGAGCCATCCCGCATCGACCACGGGCCGGGAGGCCCCCATGGCTCCGCCCAG
This sequence comes from Myxococcota bacterium, assembly GCA_039714895.1. GTDB lineage: Bacteria > Myxococcota_A > UBA9160 > UBA9160 > DASRUS01 > JBDLIK01. The sequence continues at coordinate 488 of JBDLIK010000625.1, forward strand.
CACGTCGGCCAGTGGCTGGATGACCTCCGGGAACTTCTCAGGCGCGCCCACGCCGCGCCCGCCGGAGACGATGATGTCCGCCTTGGTGAGGTCCACTCCCGTCTTCTCCGCCTCCTTGACCTCGACGAAGCGTGCACGCAGCGCGCCAGCGTCCAGGGCCACCTCCAGGGGAGAGACGGAGCCGTCTGTGGACCCCTCGAAGGCGGCGGTGGCGCCCGGCTGCATGGTGGCCACCACCGGAAGGCTCGAAGCGTAGAGGTCGGCGTCGAGCTTGCCGTTGAAGACGCGGCGCTTGAACAGGAGACCGTCGCCCTCTGCGGCCACATCGAAGGCGTCGCTCACGAAGGCGGCGTCGAGCCCGGCCGCCAGCCGCGGCGCCAGGTCCCAGCCGATGGGGGTGTTGGAGAGCAGCACCAGGTCCGGCTGGACCTGCTCGATGGCGGCGCGCACCGCCGTGTCGTAGGCGTCGACGCTGTAGTTCACGAGCGTCTCGTGGTCCGCGGCCAGCACTGCGCCGCCACCCTTCTTGGCGAATTGCTCGGCCAGGGCCCCGATCCCACCGCCCAGCACGACGCTCTTCACCTCGCGACCGCTGGCCTCGGCGAGGCGGCTGGCAAAGCTCGCCAGCTCGAAGCTCGCCTCGCGCACCTTCCCGTTCTGGATCTCGGCGACGATGAGAATACTGCCCATGACGATCCTCTCCGGGCTAGAGGAGCCCGAGCTCCTTGATCTTGGTGACGAGGGCCTGGACGATCTCGTCCGTCGAGCCCTGCAGGATCTGGGCGCCCTCCCCCTTGGGAGGCGCGTAGACCTTGCGGACCGTTACCTTGGCGGCTCCCGCTCCGATCTGCCCGGCCAGACCCAGGTCGGCGCCCGTCTTCACGTCCATGGGCTTCTTCTTGGCCGCCATGATGCCCTTCAGGGAGGCGTAGCGGACCTGGTTGATGCCGGTCTGCACCGTGACGACGCCGGGCAGCGTGAGCTCCATGACCTCGAGCGCTCCCCCCTCGAGCTCCCGCTCGATGGTGAGAACCCCGTTGCTGCGCTCCACCTTCATGGCCGCGGTGGTGTGGGGCCAGCCCAGCAGCGAGGCGAGCATCGGACCCACGGCCGCGAAGTTGCCGTCCTCGGCCATGAGCCCCATCAGGATCAGATCGGGGCTCTCGGCCTTCGCCACGGCAGCCAGCAGCTTCGAGATGCCGAGGGGGTCGGAGCCGTCGGCCTCGGGGTCCTTCACGTGGACCGCCCGGTCGGCTCCCATGCCCAACGCCGTGCGCAGGGCCTGGGTGACGCGGTCGGGCCCGATGGACACCACCACCACCTCCGCCTCACCCGCGTCCTTCATGCGCAGGGCCTCTTCCAGCGCGTAGGTGTCGTAGCTGTTGATCTCGAACTTGATGCCCTCTTCCTGGATCCAGGTGCCGTCCGCAGAGATGTCGAGGCGGGCGTCCTGGTGGGGCACCTGCTTGAGACAAACCATGATCTTCATGGGGCGGGGGCCTCCGAGCGTCGGGAGAAACCCCCAGGGAGGCTGCGCTCCGGGGGGGTCGAAGCGGGCGGAACCCTAGCCCTCGGCGTACGCGATTTCAAGCCGGTACGCCGACGAAAAATGACTCCGATTCAAATACTTACGCCGAATCGTCAACCTCCGACGAACATCAGGAACTGGTCGAGGGTGGTGACCCTGAGAAACGGGTTCGTGCGCTTCTGCTCTCCCATGCTGGAGGAGGGCTCGGCGGCGTAGAGGTGGCCGGGGTAGAGGAGGGTCTCGTCGGGGAGGCGTCCGAGGGTGCGCGTCAGGCTCTGATACATCGCTTCCGGGTCGCTCCCAGGAAGATCCACTCGGCCACAGCTCCCCAGGAAGAGGGTGTCTCCCGAGACGAGACGGCTCGGCTGCCCCGCCTGCTCGACCAGAAAGCACTGAGAACCCGGGGTGTGTCCGGGGGTGTGCAGGAAGCGCACCCGCACAGCGCCGAGCTCCAGCAGGTCGCCGCCCTCGTGGTGCACCAGGTCGGTCGCCGAGACCCCGGTGACCCGCCGGGTTCCCTCGGCCTCGCTGCCGTGTACGTGGATGGGCACGGGCTGGCGGGCCAGGAGCCGTGAGACGCCTTCGATGGCGTGTCCGAAGAGCTCGCCGCCCACGTGATCCGGGTGGTAGTGGGTGACGAGGGCGCCCACGACCTCCATGTCGTCGGCGAGGGCCTGGTCGAGGAGCGGATCCACGTCCCAGGCAGGATCCACCACCAACGCCTCCCGGGACGCGCGACTCCCCACCAGGTAGGCCAGGTTGGCCATCTGGCCGACGGGCCGCTGGT
>JBDLIK010000626.1:0-2794 GCA_039714895.1 Myxococcota bacterium
GCTCGTCGCGGAGCACCGCGGCCAGCTCGCCGACTTCACGGGTGACAACTTCCTGGCGAGCTTCGGCACGGCGCGCGACGCCGTCGAGTGCGCGCTCGAGATCCAGCGCGTGCTCGAGGCGCGGAACGCCCCGCTCCCGGAGGCGCGCCGCATGCGCTTCCGCATCGGGGCCCATCTCGGCGACGTGCAGATCGAGGGAGAGCGGCTGTTCGGCGACGGCGTGAACGTCGCGGCGCGACTCCAGCCGCTCGCCCAGCCCGGGGGGCTCTGCCTCTCCGCCGCGCTACTCGAGCAGGTGCAGGGCAAGCTCGAGCTCGCGGTCGAGGATCTCGGCGATCAGGGGCTCAAGAACCTGCCGGCCCCGGTGCGGGCGTACCGGGCCTGGAGCGGCGACGCGAAGACGGCCGCGGAGGACGGGCGTTCCTTTTCCCGGCTTCGCCCCGTGCTCATCGGTGCCGCGCCGGTCGCGGTGCTGGCCCTGCTGCTCTGGGCCCTGTGGCCGCGGCTGCTGGGCGCCGGCCTCGACGTGGCCGGGGTCCTGCCCGCCGCGCACCCGGAGCTTCCCGATCGGCCCTCCATCGCCGTGCTGCCCTTCACGAACATGAGCGGCGACCCCGAGCAGGAGTACTTCGCCGACGGAATCAGTGAGGACATCACCACGGCGCTCGCGCGGACGAGCCTGTTCGTGATCTCGCGAAACTCGGCGTTCACGTACAAGGGCAAGACGTTCAAGATCGAGGACGTCGGGCGCGAGCTCGGCGTCCGCTATGTCCTCGAGGGCAGTGTCCGCCGGGCGGACGACCGCGTGCGGGTGACGGCGCAGCTCATCGACGCGGTGAGCGGACACCATGTCTGGAGCGATCGCTACGATCGTGAGCTCGAGGACATCTTCGCCGTCCAGTCCGAGATCACCGAGAAGATCCTGGGCGCGGTGGGCACCGAGATCACCGATGCGGAGATCGAGCGCATCCGCAGGAAGCCCACCGAGAGCCTCACAGCCTACGACGCCTGGGCGCGGGGCTGGTACCACTTCAACCAGTTCCGCAAGGACGGGATGCTCGAAGCCCGACGTTGGTTCGAGCGCGCCATCGAGATCGACCCGGGGTACGCGGCGGCCGTCTCGAATCTGGGATCCACCTACAGCGCGTCCTACGGTCTGCTGTTCGAACTGGATTCGGCAAGCCTCGATCGCGCGGAGGAGCTGGCGCAGCGCGCGGTGGATCTGGATCCCAGCGTGCCCATCGCGCAGTCCACGCTCGGGATCGTGAGCATCTGGCGCGGGCAGCCGGAGCGGGCCCGCCCGCTGCTGGAGCGCGCCCGTGAGCTCGCGCCGAACGAGCCGGGGCCCCACGTCTTCTTGTCACTGGTCGAGCTCCAATCCGGTGATCCGCTCGCAGCGCTCGCGTCCTACCGGACCGGCATGCGCCTGAACCCGCGCGCGGAGTCGAGTGGCGCGGGCAGCATGCTGCTGGCACAGATCTACGCGCGGACCGGGCGCCTCGAAGAGGCGGAGGCTCTCTGGCGGCGCGCTCGGGCGGAGAACCCCGACCTCATCGTGGGCCGCCTCTGGCTGGCCTCGCACCTCGAGGCGACGGGTCGGCACGAGGAGGCGGGCGAGGTAGTGGAAGAGGCGCTCCGCACGAATCCAGAGCTGAGCGTCGAAGCGGTGGCGCGGCACGGGCTGTTCTCGCGTACACCTGATCGGGAGGAGTTCCTGGGCCGGCTCCGCGCCGCAGGCCTGCCCTGAGCGGTATCCTGTCGGCGTCCCGGAGGCGCCCATGCACGAAAGCGAGCTTCAGGCCCACCTCGGCGCGATCGAGGAGCAGGGCTTCACGATCCTGCCCGACGTCTTCACGCCCGAGCGCGCAAAGGCCATCGAGAAGCGCATCCGCGAGATCGAGCGCGACACGCTGCGTCCGCTCGGGCCGGAGGAGAAGGAGGAGGACAGCTCCTTCTTCCGCACCGCCGGGTTGCTGCGGCTCGACCGCATGTTCTGGGACGTGCCGATCGATCCCACGGTCTGCCAGGTCGTGGAGGGCGTGCTGGGGCCCGACTTCCTGCTCTCCACCATCTCCGGCATCGACCTCAAGCCCGAGGGCACGACCGTCCAGCCGCTCCACCCGGACGACGCCCTGGTGCCGGTTCCGCGGCCGCACCAGCGCCCCATCGGTTGCACGGTGATGTGGGTGATCACGCCGTTCAACGAAGGGACGGGCGGCACGCGCCTGCTGCCGGGCAGTCACAAGGAGCCGCTCGACCTGCTCTGGAGCCAGGATCGCGAGCGCCTCTCCCAGGCGATCCAGCCGCGCATGGAGCCGGGGAGCGTGCTGGTCTTCGACCACGCCCTCTTCCACGGGGCGTCGGACAATCCCTCGAAGGAGTGGCGCCTCGGCCTCCAGGTCTCGTACCACGCCGGCTGGGTCCGGCCCTACACGAACTGGTTCCGCTCGATCCCGATCGAGGAGGTGCGCGAGTTCCCGGAGAGGCTCCGCGACCTGCTCGGCTACAAGACCTACAACGGGATCGGCACCGCCAACGCCACGCCGGGCTCGTATCGCGAGAGCTACACCCAGCGCAGCAAGCGCGACCCGCGCCTGCCGCTCGACTAGCTCAGCGCAGGAGCAGCTCGAGGCAGACGTCGACCGCCTCGCGTTGGCGCGCGAGGGGCAGTGCCTCGAGCGGCGGCAGGTGGACGAAGCCGCAGGGGATCGCGAGCCCGGCGTGCTCCACCCAGTCGCGGGCCCGATAGAAGACGTGGTTGCAGAGGAAGCCGCCGGCGTCGTCCGACCAGGCC
>JBDLIK010000627.1:0-2791 GCA_039714895.1 Myxococcota bacterium
CAACGTGCGGCTGATGCCCATGAAGAGCGCCGCCGGTACGCCCTTACCCGAAACGTCGCCAATGACAAGCCCAAGAAGGTGTGGTTGATCGGGCAACTCGAAGAAATCGTAAAAATCGCCGCCCACTTGTCTGGCCGAAAGATAAATGTCGCGGAATTGCCAGCCAGGGACCACGGGACAACTCTTGGGCAACATGCTCAACTGGATCTGCCGACCGACGGCCAGCTCTTCCTCGAGACGCGCCAACCGCTCGCTCGTCGGCGATCCACTCTCCTGCACCCAGGCCGGAGCCGGCCCCGCCTTTCGCGTCGTGGCGGTCTCGTTCGTCGACGCAACCTTCGCACCTGCCTCCGCTTCGCCGGGAAAGCTCGCCAGACGGCTTCGAAGCGCCTCGACCAGGGCCTGAAGCCGAGTCGCGGTGCTCTCGACCCGATCGACGAACTCGAGCCCGAGATCGACCTCGTCGCCGTTTCGCTCGATCCGGAGCACCCGCGCTCGCAACGTCAGCAGCTCCTCCTCTCCGGGCCCGAGATCCCTCAGCACGACGTCGAGCTCGGCTCCGTGACGTGAGAGGAAGGTGTCCGTGACCAGGATGGCTCCGCTCATGGTCGCGCACTGTAGCGTGTCCGCCTGCGGGCGAAGCCCGCAGCGCTGTGCCATGCTCGCCGGTCCGACGGAGGAATCCCCATGCCCCGGCCGTTTCGCTTCGGTGTGCAGCTCGCCTCGCTCCCCGCCGACGGGTGGAAGGAGCGAGTCCACCGCATCGAGGCGCTGGGCTACTCGAGCGTGTTCTTTCCGGATCACTTCGGGCCCCAGTGGGAGCCGGTTGCGGCGCTCGCGGCGGTGGCGGCGGTCACCACCCGCCTCCGGGTGGGCTCCCTGGTCTACGACGTGGACTACCGCCACCCGGTGGTGCTCGCCAAGGCCTCCGCCACCACCCACCTGATCTCCGGGGGTCGCCACGAATTCGGTCTGGGCGCCGGATGGATGGAGAGCGACTACCGCGAGGCGGGGATGGTCTACGACCGGCCCGGGCTGCGCATAGAGCGCATGGAGGAGGCCCTCCAGATCATCCGCGCCATGTGGAGCCAGGAGCGCACGAGTTTCGAGGGTCGGCACTACCAGATCCAGGAGATCGCCCGGGCGGTGAAGCTCCCGGCCGGCGAGCAGCCGCAGATCCTGGTGGGAGGTGGGGGTCGCAAGGTGCTCAGCGTCGCCGGACGCTTTGCTGACATCGTGGGCATCAATCCGTCGATGCCCGAGGGCCGCGTCACCCGAAACACGGCCGCCGACCTCGCACCCGAGCGGGTGCGAGAGAAGGTCGGCTGGGTCCGGGAGGCCGCCGAGGCGGCCGGGCGCGATCCGGATTCCATCGAACTCAACTCACTCGTCTTCGTGGTGGCCCTCACCGACGACCCCACGGGTATCCGGGATGCCCTGGCGGGGCAGAGCGGCATGAGCCGAGAGCAGGTCGCCGACTGTCCGCTCTTCCTCACCGGCTCCGCCAGCGAGATCCGCGAGCGCCTGGAGAAGCGTCGGGAGCAGACGGGCATCAGCTACGTGGTGATCCAGGGAGACGACCCCGACCGCCTCGAGCGCTTTGCCGAGGGCGTCGTCGGGCCTCTGTCGGGCTGACGGCTGACTGCGAGCGAAGCCCGCAGTCAGCCCAAGAGGCGGCGACGCTGGCGGCCGTCCCGGGTGAGGAAGCGGACGAACTCGTTGGCGGTGACCGGCCCGGAGAAGAGGAAGCCCTGGATCTCGTCGCAGCGCTTCTCGCGCAGGAATTTGGACTGCTCCTCGGTGTCGACGCCTTCCGCCACCACGCGCAACCCGAGGCTGCGTGCCATGGCGATCACCGCTGTGGTGATGCCGGCCGCGGCGGGGTCCGAGTCCACGTCGCGCACGATGGAGCGGTCGAGCTTCAGGGTGTCCAGCGAGAAGCGGGTCAGGTAGCTGAGCGAGGAATAGCCCGTCCCGAAGTCGTCGAGGGCCACCCGCACCCCCATGGCCTTCAGGTCGCGCAGAGCGAGGGAGGTCTCCTCCGAGTCCTGGAGCATGGTGCTCTCGGTGATCTCCAGCTCGAGGTCCTTGGGGTCGAGGCCGCTGCTGTGCAGCGCCCGGGCAATGACCTCGTGGAGATCGGCCTGGGCGAACTGCCGGCTCGAGACGTTCACGGACAGCAGGAGTCGCTCGTAGCCGGCGCGCTGCCATGCGCGGTTCTGCGCGCAGGCGTTCTCGAGGATCCACTGTCCGATGGACACGATGAGGCCGGTCTCCTCCGCGACCGGGATGAACTCCTTCGGCGAGACTACGCCGAGATCCGGATGCTGCCAGCGGGCGAGGGCTTCCATTCCGCACACCCAGCCGGTGCGCAGATCCACGCGGGGCTGATAGATGATCTGAAGCTGGCCGGACTCGAGCGCGGTCCGCAGCTGGCTCTCGAGGTGCATCTTGCGCATCGATGAGATGTTCATCGATTCGTCGAAGTACTGATAGTTGTTGCGTCCGGATTCCTTGGCGTAATACATCGCCCGGTCCGCATGCTTCACCAGGGTCTCGGTGTCCTGTCCATCGAGGGGATAGACCGCGATGCCGATGCTGCCGGTGGTGGAGACCTCGTTGTCATCGATCTGGATGGGCCGGGGGAGCGCGCGCAGGATGCGGCGCGCAACGTCACCCGCCTTCTCCGCGGAGGCGATCCGCGACAGCAGGACGGTGAACTCGTCGCCCCCCAACCGGGAGACCTCCGGTTCCCGATCGCCCGCTCGTCCCACCAGATCGTTGCGGCGCA
>JBDLIK010000628.1:0-2782 GCA_039714895.1 Myxococcota bacterium
GGTCGCGATCCGCGTAGCGATGGACCCCCGACCAGAGGTGGACGTTGGCGATCCCCAGACGCACGCGCAGATCGTCCGGGTCCTCCCGGTGGAGGGTGCTGTAGCGGGCCAGCGCTTCGCCGTAGTCTCCCCGCCAGCTGGTCACGTCGGCGAGCTCGCTGCGCAGCTCGCGGTCACCCGGCGCCTGCTCCAGCAGCCGCGAGTAGCTCTCCTGGGAAAGCGTGTAGTCTCCCGACCACGCCGCAAAGCGGGCGAGCAGCAGACGCGCCTCGTCGTCTTCCGGGGCCGCGTCCAGGTGCGCGCGCAGCAGGCGCTTGGCGGGCCGGTAGCGGCCCGCGTAGCCCAGACGCTGGGCGACCTCCAGGGGCGCCTTTCCGGAGCGCAGGGATTCGAGCAGCTTCCCGGCCGCCTCGTGGTGGGGGTGGGCCGTCACCACCGCCTCGAGCTCGCTCTGCGCCTCGGGGAAGCGCGCCTCCTCGGTCAGCACCGCGGCGTGGGCGACGCGCAGATCGGGATCGTCGGGGTGGCGCTCGAGACCCGCGTCGAGCCAGCGGTCCGCGAGCCGCGTGCGTCCCGCCGAGCGGAACACCCGCACCGCCTCGGCGACCACCGACGGGTCCCCCTCGTAGCGCGGCAGGGCGAGCTGGTAGTGGGGGACCGCCTCGGCGGCCTTCCCCTGGTAGTGGAGCGCGCGCGCCGCGGAGAGCCGTGCTTCGGCGTGGGCCGGGTCGGCGTAGAGCACCCGTTCGAAGCGGGCGAGAGCCTCCGGCTCGCGCCCGGCCCAGAGCAGCACGCGCCCGACCTCGAGCGCGGGCTCCGGCCCGTCCGGGCGCCCGGCGCGCAGCGCCTCCTAGCGGGCCAGCGACTCCGGGTAGTTCCCACTCCAGGAGAGCTCGCGCGCGCGCTGCTGCTCCGGCGAGAGCGGCACCTCTGCCACGGGGGATCCCGCGTGCACGCCGGATCCGAGCAGGAGGACGAGGGCGCAGGCCGCAAGCGGCGGCCGCCTCACGCCTCCCTCCCCCGGAAGACCCGCCCCTCCTCGATGCGCGCCACGGGCTGTCCCGGCTTCGATTCCTCCTCCACCCAGACGATGCGGGCCCCCCGGCTGGCGCGGAATCCGTCGGGGCTCTCCTCGCCCGGGTCCTGGGTGCGGTAGAGGAAGCGACCGATGGGGACGCTCCGCACCCCCGCGTTCTCACGCACCGCGTGACGATCGCCGTCGAGGGGCGAGACGCAGGCCTCGGCCCCGTCGGTGAGCGCGCCGAAGACCGCCTCGAGCAGCGGATACTTCTCCATGGGCTCTCCGGGACGGTCGTCGAGATCCTCCTCGATCACCCGCGCCGGCTGCTCGAAGAGTCGGGTGACGAGCTGCTCGGGCAGCGTCTCCCCATCGAGGAGGTGCGGCTGGACCGAGAGCAGCCGGAACAGCGCCTTGGGCTTGACCTGAACCTGCCCCGAGAAGGCATCTGCCATCGCCGCCATGCGTTCGTGCACGCGCCCGACCACGGCCCGGGCGCCGTCCTGGTCCGCGTCGACGAGGACGGAGACGATGCGCTTCTCCGAATGGCGGCAGATCAGGTCCTCGGTGCGGATGTGCTCGGAGAGGCCATCGGAGAAGTGATCCACGAAGGAGCGCACGTCCTCCCCCGAGACGAAGCGGAACTCGTAGCCGAGCAGCGAGACGGCGATCTCCGCCTCTCCCGCCCGGGCCACGACGCGCGCGAGCTCGGCGTCGAGATCGCCGGGCTCCACCCGGCCGGGCCCGAGGGCCTCGAGGGCGGCCGCGGCGTCGATCCTCGGCCAGACCGAGGCGATGCGGCTCGCCAGGAGCTGCCGGGCCAGGCCCCGCAGCCGCTCGGGCTCCACCGCCCGGGGCAACGCCTCGTCGGCCCCCACCATGAGACAGCGGGCTCGCTCGCCCGCGCGCTTGCGATCGGAGGTGAGACAGAGGATCGGTACGTCACAGCCGTGGTCGCGCAGGATCCGAACCAGACCGATCCCGGAGACGCGCCCGGCGCTCGGCCCCACCACCACGAGGGTCGGCCGAAGCGACGCCAGCAGCCGGAGCGCTTCGACGCCGTCGCCGATCCGTCGGACCTCGCCCTCGACCGAGAGGGTGGTGGCGGCTTCGCCTTCCGTCTCCGGGGAATCGTCCACCAGCAGCACCCGCGCGCGGGCGGACGCCTCCGGCTGGGGGCGGCGGGCGGCGGCGGTCTCCATCTCCAGCAGGTCGTCGTCCCCCAGGAGATCGAGGGAATCACCGAGCCCCTCCCCGGGCGGCGCAGCGAGCTCCGGCGCACGGAACGGCGGGCTGGGCGGAGACGACGCTGCCGGGGACGGCGCCGCCTGGGTCGGCTCCGGCTCGGACTTGCCACGGGCCCGTCGGAACCGCGAGAAGGAAGGCCGTCGGGAGACCTCGCGATCCCCAGCTCCACAGATGCCGCCCTCGCCGATGCGGAACTCGAACTTGCTCTGCTCCAGGCTGGCGTTCCGCATCTTGTACACGAGCATCTGGTGCCAGTCGGAGTCGGCCTCCGGCCGGCGCAGCTCGAAGAGGCCCCAGCAGACCTCGGAGAACACCCGCAGCACATGGGGATGCCGGGCGGCCACCGAGTCGTCGCACAGCAGCAGCGGCGTCCAGCCCAGCCGCTCGACGGTCCCGGTGAGGTCGCTCTCGGCCTCCTCGCGACCGGCCGACCTGGGTGGCGATCGGTCGGGGAGCGTTCCTGGGTCTCGCGCGCCTTTCACTTCGGTCGAATAGGGCCCGAGCCGTGGCCCGGGG
>JBDLIK010000629.1:0-2781 GCA_039714895.1 Myxococcota bacterium
AGACGCCCCACCACGGCGACGACGGGCCGTTCGGTCTCGAGCGCCTCCGCGTCCTTCTCGCCGTAGTCGGCCAGCACCCGGGCCAGGGGTGTGAAGGGGCCCACGCGGGCGGGATAGGGGTCGATCCCCGACTCGCGCAGCTCGGCGAGGCGGGCGCGGCGGGCTTCCCGCTCCTGGTCGCTCATGAGCCCCCTCTCGCCGCGGCCTTGGCGAGCAGCGCGGCGCGGATGAAGCGATCGAGATCGCCGTCGAGCACAGCCTCGGCGTTGCCCATCTCCACCCCGGTCCGGTGGTCCTTCACCCGCTGGCTCGGATGCAACGTATAGGAGCGGATCTGGCTGCCGAAGCCGATCTCCTGCTTCTCGCCCCGAAGCGCGGCGAGGCGCTCCTCCTGCTCCCGGCGCGCGTGCTCGTAGAGCCGCGCGCGCAGCACTTTCATGGCCTGCGCCCGGTTCTTGTGCTGGGAACGTTCGTTCTGGCACTGGACCACGATGCCCGTGGGAAGATGGGTGAGGCGCACGGCAGAGTCGGTCTTGTTGACGTGCTGGCCCCCCGCGCCTCCCGAGCGGTAGGTGTCGACGCGCAGGTCCTTCTCGTCGATCTCCACCTCGATGGAATCGTCGATGGCGGGAAAGACCGAGACGCTCGCAAAGGCCGTGTGGCGCCGATGCTGGGCATCGAAGGGCGAGATGCGCACCAGCCGGTGCACTCCCTCCTCGGCCTTCAGGTAGCCGAAGGCGTGATCCCCCGAGACGGTCACCGTGGCGCTGCGGACCCCGGCTTCGTCCCCCTCCTGGCGATCCAGAAGCTCGGCCTGGAAGCCGCGCCGTTCGCACCAGCGCAGGTACATCCGCAGCAGCATCTCCGCCCAGTCGCAGGCATCGGTCCCCCCGGCCCCCGCATTGACGGAGACGATGGCGCCGAGCGCATCGTGCTCGCCGCCGAGGATGCGGCGCAGCTCCGCATCGGACAGCAGCTGTTCGGCCTCGATGAGCTTCGCCACGCCCTCGGCGCGCGTGTCCTCGTCTTCGGCCTCCGCGGCCAGGTCGAGGAGCACCTCCGCGTCCTCGACCGCGCGGCGCAGCGCTTCGATGAAGGCGATCTCCCGCTCTACCTCGCTCTTGCGGCGGAGCAGCTGCTCGGCGCGCTGGCGGTCTTCCCACAGGTCGGGTCGCCCCGCCTCCTGCTCGAGCTCCTGCTGCCGCGCCTCGAGGCCAGCGAGGTCAAAGACGCCCCCGGAACTCGTCGAAGCGCTGGCGCAGACCGGCCAGCCGCTCGCCGAGCTCGTGGGGATCGACGCTGTGGGTCCTCTCGCTGGCACTCATTCTCACCTCTGTGCGCGTCGTCGCAGTCCCGCAAGGGCGCCGAGTCCTGCAACCCCGATCCAACAGGCTCCTGCGAACACGTCCCCGTGTCGCACGTAGAAGGTCTTCTCTTGCTGCTCCTGGGGGAAGGGAACGTCCGCCACGAGGAGGCCCCGCTCGAAGATCGGCGTCTGCTCCGAGACGCGGCCCCGCCCGTCGATGAAGGCAGAGACGCCGGTGTTGGCCGCCCGCGCCGTCCAGAGACCCGTCTCCGCCGAGCGCAACGCGGTGATCGCCAGGAACTGGTAGGGTGCCCCCGTTCGCCCGTACCACGCGTCGTTCGTGATGGCGAGGAGCATCCCGGCGCCATCGGCCGCGAACCGTCTCACGAGGTCCGGGAACAGGAGTTCATAGCAGATGGGGACCCCCGCGGTCACGGGAGTGCCTCCCGGGGCCATCGCGAGAGCGCGGGGACCCGGCCCCGGGCTCACGTCCGCCGGGGCGATGCCGGAGGCCACGGCGCCGAGCGCGCTCCCGAGGAGGCCCCGAAGCGGCACGTACTCGCCGAAGGGCACGAGGTGGGCCTTGTCGTAGCGCTCGGCGATGCCCCGGACCGGCGCCACCAGGAAGGCGCTGTCGTAGTAGCGCCAGCGGGGGTCGGGACCGTCCAGGCCCACGCCACCGATCACCAGCGTGGCACCGGTGGCCTCCGCCAGGGACTCGAGGCGCCCACGCAGCCCCGCATCCGTGTTGACCGAGCCCGGCACCGCGGTCTCCGGCCAGACCACGAGGGACGCACCCCGAGCGACCGCCTGCTGGGTGAGGTCCTCGTAGACGACGAGGGTGCGCTCCGCCCAGGCCGGGCTCCACTTGATCCCCTGGTCGATGTTCCCCTGCAGTACCGCGACGCGCACGCGGCCTCCTTCGCCATCGGAGGCCGGGGCCGAGAGCCACCCGACCCCATGCAGGGCCACCACGGTGAGAAGCGCCGCCAGGGATTCGCGACCCAGCCGGCGCTCCGACACGATGCGGGCCAGCGCCGCGCCGAGGAGCACGGTGACGAAGGAGAGGCCGTAGACGCCAGTGATCGATGCCAGGCCCATCAACGCCGGGTTCCGGTGTTGGGCGTAGCCAAGCGTTGCCCAGGGGAAGCCGGTGAGCGCGAAGGAACGCAGGTGATCGAGCGCCGTCCACAGCAGGGCTGCCGCGAAGGCTCCGGAGAGACCGCGCCGCGAGAGAGCCGCGTAGCCCGCAGCGAAGAGCGCGGGGAAGCAGGCGATGTAGGCCGCCAGCGCGACCGGCGCGACGACGCCCACCAGCGGCGGCGCGTGGCCGTAGCTCACCGTCACCACGTAGATCCAGTGCAGCACGGCGCTGTGGGCCACCAGCCCGGCGAGGAAGCCCACCCGGCCCGCCTCGCCGACCCCGCGCCCGGCCAAGCCGAGGATCAGACAGGCCGGCGCCAGCCAGGCGAGCC
>JBDLIK010000630.1:0-2774 GCA_039714895.1 Myxococcota bacterium
TGACGACCCGCCCACACCGATGGCCGCGGCGCCGCCTTCGGTCCCTTCGGCGCCGGTGTCGTCCGGGCTGCCTCCCAGGTCCGAAGAGCCACTGACGCCAGCGGCCACGACCGGAGGTGGGGGATCCGGTGTCGCCGCCGCAAAGCAGAGCGGCCGCGCTGGCGGCGCCGGGGGTCGCCATCGTGGGGGCCCGGGGAGACGTCCGCACCGTCAACCAGGAGATGCTGCGTTTCCTGGGCGTGGCGCGCGACGAGGTGATCGGCAGCGCCCTGGCTCCGCGGCTCTCCCGGGACGTCTTCGACCGCGGGCAGGAGGTGCGTGAGCTCGAGTGCGAGCTCGAGCCCCACGCGGGCCCGCCGCTCCCGGTCGCGGTCTCCACCATCGCCCTGCGCGATCGCGGCGGGTCGCCGACGGGCTGGATCGTGGTGCTGCGCGACCTGCGCGAGATGGTGGCGCTGCGCTCCCGGCTGGTCACCTCCGGACGCCTGGCCGCGGTGGGGGAGCTCGCCGCGGGCATCGCCCACGAGATCAACAACCCGATGGCCTACGTCCGGACCAACCTCGGGCTCCTGCGCGACCACTGGGAGAGCGTCACCGCCGAGCTCGGCAAGCGCGAGGCGTCTCCGGATCTCCAGGAGGTGCTCGCGGAGGGGGGCGAGCTCCTCGACGAGAGCCTGGAGGGCGTCGAGCGGGCGACGGCCATCGTGCGGGATGTGCGGGAGCTCTCCCACGCCGGAGACGACCTCGACCACGCCGACGTGGGTCGGCTCCTCGAGCAGGTGCTTCGCATGGCACGTCCGCAGCTCGGGGCGGGAATCCGGGTGGAGTGCCAGCTCGCGCCACTCCCCCCGCTTCCCTGCGTACCCCAGCGCCTCCAGCAGGTGTTGCTGAACCTGGTGATCAACGCCGCCCAGGCCATGGGCGGGGAGGGGACCCTTCGGGTGGGGACGGCGCTGACGGACGAGCGGGTGATCGTGCGCGTGGAAGACGACGGCCCCGGGATCCCGCCCGAGCTGCTGGAACGGATCTTCGACCCGTTCTTCACCACGAAGCCGGTGGGGGAAGGGACGGGTCTCGGCCTGGCCATCGCTCACGAGATCGTGCGTCAGCACGGAGGCGAGATCGCCGTGGACTGCCCGGCCGACGGAGGTACCCGCTTCGAGGTTCGGCTGCCCCTTCCCGACGCCATCGCCTGATCCACGGTCGAAGCCCCAGCTCCTAGGGAAGATCCAGGCCTCGGACGAGGGAGGAGACCTTTACGGGCTGTCCCGTGGCGATGGAGCGGTTGGCGGCGATTCCGGTGAGGATCGACCAAGCGCCGGCGCGGTGGTCGGCCGCGCGTCCGCAGGGGTCGGGCGCGGGGTCCGGATCGAGGAGGTCCCGGACCAGGGGGAGGTCGCCGCCGCCGTGGCCGCCGCTGGCGTCGTCGAGCGCCACCTCTCGAGGCGGTCCGTAGTCCACCGCCACCACGGCGCTGTCCTCGATGTCGATCTCCGGACTGAACACGCAGCCGTCGCGGTGATAGCCGTCGTGGTGCTCGTGCTTCAGGTAGATCGCTGCGAGCTCCTTGCGTCCACGCAGATCGAGATGGAAGGGGCAGCGCCCGGCTTCGGGGCAGTCGAGACAGCGCGGGCCCCGTCCGTCCAGGCCGAGGCGCGTCGCCTGGGCCGGCGTGTAGTAGGCCCGCGCGCCGCTGGCGAAGACGCGCCGGGGGACCGAGTCGAGCCACCAGTTGACGAGGTCGAAGTGGTGGGTGGCCTTGTGGACCAGCAGCCCGCCCGAGTTCTCCCGGCGGCGATGCCAGCGGCGGAAGTAGTCGGCCCCGTGGGTGGTGTCCAGCAGCCAGTGGAAGTCCACCGACAGCACGTCGCCGATGACGCCGGCCTGGAGCAGCTGCTTCACCTGCACCCGCGGCGGCGCATAGCGGTAGTTGAAGGTGACCGAGACGCGCCTGCCGCTCTTGCGCTGGGCATCCAGGATTCGTTGGCAGCTCGCGGCATCGATGGTCATGGGCTTCTCGGTGATGACGTCGCAGCCGACCTCCAGGGCCTGGCAGACGTGATCGGCGTGGCAGCGATCCGGACTCGTCACGATGACGCAGTCCGCTCTCGACTCGCGGAGCATCCTCAGGTAGTCGCCTGCGTCGCAGGCCACCGGGGCGAGGCCCTTCGAGCGCACGAACCGATCCCGATGCTCGAGCCGCCCGGCGTTCGAGTCGCACAGCCCCACCAGCTCGCCCTGGGCGGCGTGCCAGTCCGTGAGCCCGATCGAGTAGAGCCACGAGCGCACCCCGAGCCCCACCTGCGCGTAGCGTCTGCGGGTCGGGCTCACCCGGCGGCCTCCTTGGCAACGACTACGAGCTCCCGACCGGTCCAGCGCACGACCACGTCCTCGGGGATCACCCGCTCCCAGCGAAAGCCGGGCAGGAGAGCGGCCGGAGTGCACGCTGCGGGCTCCTCCCCGAGCCCCACGCTCCAGGCGAGGAAGCCGCAAAGGTTCTCCGCGTCCTGGTGCTCGCGCAGCGCGCACCAACCCACCGCGCCGTGGAGCTTGGCGAGCTTTCCTCCGCTCTCCTCGAGGAGCAGCGGATGGTGGCGATAGCTCGGCGTCGCGACGCCGAGCCGCTGCTGGAGCACGCCATGCAGCGCCGTCGCGCTGGCGAGGTCGCGTCCGCGCACCACCCGGGTCACGCCGTCCTCAGCGTCATCCACCACCACCGCCAGGTGGTAGGCGATGGCTCCATCCGCGCGCAGCACCACCGGATCTCCCAGCTC
>JBDLIK010000631.1:0-2770 GCA_039714895.1 Myxococcota bacterium
CGGACGAGGTCGACCTCGAGGACCTCTCCGATCTCATCGAAGAGGAGACGGGGGTGGAGTCCCCCTTCGAACAGGGACGCGTGATCGTGCTCGACGAGCGGGACCGCGCGAGTCTCGCCGCGCGCGTCGAGCACGCGAACCGCACGATTGCACTGTCGGCAGCCTCGGCTGGGTCGGGTGGGCGCGGATCCGGCTGGGTCACTCGCGCCGGAAGCGCAGCCGGCTGAGCGGCGAGTGCAGCGACGGCTCGTCCCGCTCCACGTCGGCGACCGCGAGCGGCTCCACGGGAAGCACCGGGGCGAACTCCGGCTTCTCCGAGGCGTCAGCCGGAAGAGATCCGCCACCCAGGAGGATCTGCGGCCCGAAGGCGTCGAGCACGCCCTCCCGGGGCAGACCCCCCAGGGAGAAGGCCTCGTCGAGCTGCAGGCCCGAGCGCTGCAGGCCCAGGAGCACCCGCTCCTGATCGGCGCTGCCGCGTGAGGTGAGCAGGGCGATGCGCAGCGGCGTGCCCGCTTCATCCGCAGCCGCGCGCAGGCGCGTCAGCATGCCGACGAGGGCACCAAAGGAGCTCCCGCTCGCCAGCACCTCGTCCCGGTCTCGGGGGTCGACGGGCTCCGTGGCGAGGCTCAGCGCATCGGCGTCGAGGGCCACCCGCAGCTCGCCAGCGCTCCTGCGAACACCCGCCTCCCGCACCAGCCCGCCGGCGATACCCACCGTGGCCGCATCCTCGACATCCTCCTCGGAGGATGTCAGCACCAGGTCGATCTGGAACGCTCGTAGGTAGCTGGACAGGGGCTCGCCGCCCGTGAACGCCGCCCGGAGCACATCGAGTCCGTGGCTACGGACGGAGGAGAGCACTCCCAAGCTGGAGGCGGCGTCGCGGCGGGAGAGCAGTACGAGCTCCACGGTCGTCTGCTCCCCCTGGTTGAGACCCAGAAGCGACCGCACCAGCGGCAGCCCACGCCCGGGCCCGTGCCCCTCGCGGTCGGACTCGAAGAGACCAGAGCTGGGCGGATCCAGTGCCGGGCTGGGCGCACCCGGCGGGGCCCCGCCGAGATCGAAGACGACGTCGGCGAGCACGCCGATCACCAGCGGCCGCGAGAGTCGAGGTTCCATGCGGGCTCCACCGGGGGGTGGGCATCGGACCCCCTTTCGATCGGCGCGAACCCGAGGCGGGTTGAGCGGGAGACGCCCCGAGCTGCACCGTCCAGAACCTTTGCCCCGCGGGGCAGCCTCCTCGAGCCCCATCTGCGGCTGGAGCGTGCGCCGGCGCGTGATCGCCGCCTCTTGAATCCAGCGCAGGCCTCTGGTTGTCTTCAGGATGGGTCGAGAGGGAGGCCGAGCTTGGCCAGCGCGCCCACCGACACCGTCCGGACGGCCCTTGCGGATGCCGAGCTGGATCGCCTCTGGCTGCGCGGCGACCCGGACGCGCTCGCCGAAGCCCACCGCCGCTACCGGGGGCGTCTCGAGTCGGTCGCGTATCGGATCGTCGGGAACCGCGCGGACGCCGAGGACGTCGTCCAGCGCGTCTTCATGGCGCTGCCCCGCGCCGCCTATCGGGGAACCGCCAGTCTATGGAGCTATCTCTATCGAGCCGCATTCAACGGCTCGGTGAACGTGCTGCGGGTGCGCAAGCGGCAGCTGGCCCGGCGCGAGCGCGCGGCCGCGGACGCCCGGGTCTCCCAACCGGCTGCCGAGGGGCCGGAGGCCCGGATCCTCGAGGGAGAAATCCTGGCGGCGGTGGCCCGTGCGTTGCTGGAAGTGAAGCCCCAACACCGAAGGGTCCTGGTGCTGCGCATCGTCCACGGTCTGTCCAACACCGAGATCGCCGAGCAGGAGCGCCTCCCGCCAGCAACGGTGGGTACCTGGCTCCGCAGGGGGAGGGAGGAGCTTCGAAAGGCCCTCGCACCGACGTTGCGAGAGCTGGGAAGGAGTCCCCGATGATCCACTGGAAGGCGCAGCGACGGCTCGTGGAGCTGGTGGATGGCGTGCTCTCTCCGACGGAGGCGGCCCGAGTGCGCGGACACGTGCAGGGCTGCGCACGCTGCCGTCGGCTGATGCGCGAGCTCGAAGCCTCCGAAGGACTGCTCCGGAGCCTGCCTCCGTCGCTCCTGCCGCGAGAGGCCTCGGCGGCGGCCGACGCGCGGCTCGCAGCCCTGGCGCGCTGGGCCGCGGACCCGGAGCCGGTCTGGCGCGAGCGCTTCGGGGCGTCGGCCATCGGTGCCTTCGCGGCCGCGGCGGGGCTGGCGTTGGTCCTGATGTCCACCACCTGGACGCCGCTGCTGACGGAGCCGGCCCGCGCCGCCACCCTGTCGGCGGTGGTGCCCGAGGCGCAGTTCGCCCCCCTGGGGTGGCGCTGAAGGGAGCCTTGGCAACGGGCCCTCCCTCGGTGGGGACCGGGCGCTACCATGGGGTCGGAGTTCGACCCCCCATGAACCGAGTCCGAACCGCACGCCAGACCCTGGGCTGGACCCAGAACGACTTGGCCGAGCGGGCGGGGGTGGCGCCTCGGACGGTGCACGCCGTCGAGAAGGGCCGCCAGTGCCGCCAGGAGACCAAGCGCCGGATCCTGACCGCACTGGGGATTCCGTGGGAGCAGCGCCACGACTACTTCGTGCGCGCCCGCCCCGTGCGCCGCCTGCCCGTGGAAGAGCACGCGCGCAGCGCCTGATCCGCCTCGCGAGCCGAAGGCGAGCGAAGTGCGGGCTCAGGCGAGAGACGCCGCCAGCGTCTGGGCCTCGGAGAGCGCACCCGCCACGGTACGGACCAT
>JBDLIK010000632.1:0-2767 GCA_039714895.1 Myxococcota bacterium
ATGGGCGTGCAACAGAACATCACTCCACTTCTTCAGCGCGCAGAAGCGATCCAGAGGCCGATTTTCTTCGTCACCTTTCGATGATTCGTCGGCTGATTTCTTGACTCGCGTGCGCGCGACAGGCGAGACTGATTTCGGCGAGCTGACCTGCGGCTCGTTGGCAGCGGCCCGGCTTCGAAGAGGCTCCCAGGGCTGCTGAAGTGGAATCCCGAATCCTGCGTTCTGGCGTCTTCGACGTCTTCGCCGAACAGGTGCTACGCATGCCTTCGTTCTCGCGCTCCCTGGTTCCGATCGCGACGCTGTATTTTGCAGCGTCGATCTTCCTGGCGTACGCGGCCGGAGCAACGTCCGCACCCCGGGAACTTCGGACCGTGGAGTTCGACGACTACTTCGACGTCGAGGTCGAGGACGCGATTCCCTTTCCGCCGGGTTCCGGCGCGGCCCTCGTCCTTCCGCAGGTCTCCGGCCTTTCTCCTCGCCTCGTCTGGCCCGCAGGATCCGATGAGGGAGAGATCGAGCTCTCGGATCCGATCAACGTATCCCTGGACGTTCGAGCCGACGGCTCCCGCCTCTTCGTTCTCGATGGGGGCGTCCTCACCGTCCGAAGTGCCGGCTCTCCCAAGCTCGCGTCCGGGAGCTTCGACTGGGCTCCGCTGGAAATCGCAAGCCCGCAGGGCGTGGCGGTAGACTCCGAGAGCGGGGCCGTCTTCGTCCTCGACACCGCCGGGAGCCGCATCCTGCGCCTGCAGCCCGGCCGGAAGGGCGATCTCGAGGCCGCTGCGGCGCTCGAGGACGGTCGGGTCGATGAGATCCCCCTGTCGGACCGGCTGGCGGCTGCCCGGGGTCTCGCCTTCGACCCCGCCAGTCACAGGCTCTACGTGCTCTGTCCCAAGGACGAGGCTCTCTACGAGGTGGCCGAGGACGGTGAGCTGCTCAACACGAGGGCGGTTGCCGGCGAACGGTGGGGGAACCCCCTGGGTCTCCTCTTCGCTCCGAGCGCCGACCACACCGATGCGGACGCGCGTACCAGCCTGTTCCTGGCCAGTGGCTCGACGGGCAGGGCCGAGCTGACCGAGTGGTCCCTCGAGCTCCCTGCGATGGCGGCCGCCGCGGCAGCGGCGGAGAGCGCCGAGCTGATCCGGGTGATCGACACCTCCCGCTTCTCGCCTCCCAGCCCGGATCCGGCGGGGGTGGCATGGGATCCCTCGGAGGACACGCTGCTGGTGAGCGACTCCGAAGTAAACGAGATGTCCATCTTCCGCGGCGACAACGTCTTCGAGACGACCCGCTTCGGCAGCCTGCTGCGAAGCCTCTCCACCACGGACTTCTCCGACGAACCGACGGGGATCGCCATCGATCGCGAGCGTCAGCGGGTCTTCGTCTCGGACGATACCGGCACGCGCTCGGTCTACACGGTGGAGCTGGGTGCTGATCATCGGCTCGGCACGAAGGACGATAGCGTCTACTCCTTCGATACGGACGACTTCGGCAGCCACGATCCCGAGGGTGTCGCCTACGGCAACTCGACGCTGTTCTGGGTGGATGGCGTGAACTCCGAGGTCTACTGGATGATCGCGGGGTCCGACGGAGACTTCGATGGAAGGCGGGATACCGTCGGCCACTTCGACACCTCGGTCCTCGGCGTGGAGGATCCGGAGGGGATCGAATGGAACCCCGCCAACGGCAACCTCTACATCGTCGGCCATCCAGACGACATGGTCGCTGAGGTCACTGCTGCCGGAGCCCTGGTCCGGCGGATCGACATCTCGGATGCCAACCCGGAGAAATCCGCCGGCCTGGCCGTCGCCCCCAGCACGGCGGGGTCCGGCTGGAGCCTCTTCGTCAGCGACCGCAACATCGACAACGGCAAGGATCCCAAAGAGAATGACGGCAGGATCTACGAGCTGGCCCTTCCCGGCGGCGTGATCGCCGATTGTGGCAACGGCGTCCGGGAGCCCGGGGAGGAGTGCGACGGCGGGGACCTCGGCGGAGCCAGCTGCTCCGATGCTGGATGCAGCTCGGGCACGCCGAGCTGCACCGCGGCCTGCCGGCTCAGCTTCTCGGGCTGTTCGGTCTGTGGGGAGTGCGGCAACGGGATCCGCGAGACCGGAGAGGACTGCGACGGCTCGGATCTCGGGGGAGCCTCCTGCCAGAGCCTCGGCTTCTACTGTGGCAGCGGCGTCAGCTGCAAGGCGGATTGCAGCTACGATGCGGCCAGCTGCATCTCCGGGTCCTGCGGAGACGACGCCATCCAGGCCGCCTGCGGCGAGAGCTGCGACGGCAGCGCGCTCGGCGGCGAAACCTGCCAGAGCCTGGGATGGGGCAGCGGAGACCTCGCCTGTCAGAGCAGCTGCTCCGCGCTCGACGAGTCGGGCTGCAGCGTCTGTGACAACGACGGCGTCTGCGAGGTGGGCGAACACTGCGGCAACTGCCCGAACGACTGCTTCTCTGGCGGGCCGAGCTGCGGCAATGGAGTCTGCGAGGTGGAGGCCGGCGAGGATTGCCTGAGCTGCCCGGCCGACTGCAACGGTCGGCAGACCAAGCGACGCTCGAAGCGCTACTGCTGCGGGGATGGCGACGGCACGAACCCCGTCTCCTGCGGCGATGCCCGCTGTACGGCGGATGGGAACAGCTGCGATCCGGCCCCGGTGCCCTCCTGGTGCTGCGGAGACAACACCTGCGAAGAGCAGGAGAACAGCCTGAACTGCGCGGTCGACTGCGGAGGGTGATCGGCCTCTCGGCGGGTGCCACTCCGTGGACTCTGCGG
>JBDLIK010000633.1:0-2766 GCA_039714895.1 Myxococcota bacterium
CTGTCCCAGGGGGACCGGCCGCGCGATCCAAAGCACCACGGAGACGAGGACCATGGACCCGAAGGATCGGGCAAACCAGCGCCCGCAGCAGCAGCCCCGGGGAGAGGAGAACGCCCTCCCCGCCTACCTGGCCGACATCGCCCACATTCCCATCCTCTCCCGCGAGGAGCAGATGCTCCTCGCGAAGGAGAACGAGGCCGCCACCTACGGCTATCGCGAGGCCCTGTATCGCATTCCTCGCACGGGCCGCGAGGCCGTGCGTCTGTGGCGCGAGATACGCGCAGCCGGGCGGACGACCCGAAGGCTCTCCGAGTCCTATGGCAGCCAGTCACCGGACGTCGGCGAGAAGCTCGACGCCTGCCTCGAGAAGGTCGAGCGGCTGCTGCGCAGGCGGGAGCGGCTCCGGGCGCCGGAATCCCCGAAAAATGCGGCGGCTCTCGAGCGCATCGACGCACGTGTGGCCCGTCTGCTGGTAGAGGCCGACCTATCGCTGGAGCTGTTGCGACGCATCGACCGCCAGCTTGCGGAGCAGCGCCGCAAGCTGCGGGGCCGGCGTGCGGCTCTGGCCCTCGAGACGGGGCTTCGTACCGAGCAGGTCCACGAACGGCTGCGGGTCCTCGATGAGGCGCACGACCGCATGACCCAGGCAAAGAACCGCTTCGTGTGGCACAACCTCAAGCTGGTCGTGTCGATCGCCAAGGACTTCCGGAACATGGGCATCGCGTTCCCCGACCTGATCCAGGAGGGAAACATCGGGCTCGGGCGCGCGGTGGAGAAGTTCGACTGGCGGCGCGGGTACAAATTCTCGACCTACGCCGTCTGGTGGATCCGCCAGGCCCTGATCCGCGCGATCCAGAACCAGTCGCGCACGATCCGCATCCCCAGCAACCAGTACGACGTCAAACGCGCCTACCAGCAGGCCCGCGTCCGGCTGGAGACCGAGCTCGAGCGCACGCCCACGTCCACCGAGGTTGCCGAGGCGCTCGGCATCCCGGCCGAGCGGGCCGAGGAAATCGAGGGCCTCGTGGCCGAGCCGGTGAGCCTCGAAGCCGAGATGCGGGGGGCCGCCTCGGACTCGAGGCAACCGCGCAGGCTCGTGGATCGAATCGAAGATCCGACCGTCCCGTCGCCGTTCTCGAGCATCGATGAGCTTCGCCTTCAGCGCGCGGCGCACCGGAGTCTGGAGGATCTCGGAGAGCGAGAACGCCACATCCTCTGTTGGCGCTTCGGGCTGGACGGACAGGGTGAGCACACCCTGCAGGAGATCGCGCAGCGTCTGGGTCTCTCCCGGGAGCGCGTACGCCAGCTGGAGGCGCGCGCCCTCGAGAAGCTCCGGGCAGGACAGGAAGGTGCCCTGCTCCGGGCGCTCGCCGAAGGCGCGGACGAGTAGCGCGGCGCTTCTCCAAGAGGGCACCCGGGATCGCGTCCCGGCCTCGGCTCACCGCGTTCTCTGGTTGTCGTCCGCCCGGAGCCCTGGCGCGCTCGACACACGGGGTCAAGACGCTGAGCGCACGGTCGCCACCAGGCTCGACCGATGGGGAATGCCATGCAGAACTCGAAGGCTCAGCCCCGCATGTGCCGGAAGCAGGCCCGCAGCTCCTCCACATAGGTCTCGGGCTGCTCGAAGGCCGCGAAGTGGCCTCCCTTCGAAAGCTCGTTCCAGTGGACGAGGTTCCGGAAGCGCTTCTCGGCCCAACGTCGAGAGCAGCGGAAGATCTCCTTCGGGAAGATGCTGCAGCCGGTGGGAACCTCGACGGGCTCCAGGCTCGGGTTCGCGAAGCTCTCCCAGTACAGACGCGCCGAGGAGGCGGCCGTCGCCGGCAGCCAGTAGAGCATCACGTTGTCGAGCAGCTCGTCCCGGGTCAGCACGTTCTCGGGGTGGCCGTCGCAGTCCGTCCAGCTCCAGAACTTTTCCAGGATCCAGCCGGCCTGGCCCGCGGGGGAATCGACGAGCCCGTAGCCGAGAGTCTGGGGCCGGGTGCTCTGTTGCTTGGAGTAGCCCGAGTCCCAGCGCCCGTAGTGCTCCATGGAGGCGAGCGCTGCCTGCTCTCGCTCGCTGAGATCACCCAGGGTCTCTGGATCGGGACCCACGATGGGCGTGTTGAGATGGATCCCCAGGCAGTGCTCGGGGTCCTGGAGGCCGATCCGGGTCGTCACCATCGCCCCCCAGTCTCCTCCCTGGGCGACGTACTTCGCGTAGCCGAGCTTGGCCATGAGAGCGGCCCAGGCTTCGCCGATCTTCCCCACCCCCCAGCCGGGCTCGCGCGGCTTGTCGGAGAACCCGTAGCCGGGGAGCGAGGGACAGATCACGTGGAAGGCGTCCCGGGCCTCGCCGCCGTGGGCCACCGGGTCGGTGAGGGGTCCGATCACCTTGTGGAACTCCACGATGGAACCGGGCCAGCCGTGGCTGATCACCAGCGGCAGGGCCGACGCTTCGGGGGAGCGCGCGTGCACGAAGTGGATGCCGAGCCCGAGGACGTCGGTGCGAAACTGCGGAAAGGCGTTGAGGCGTTCCTCTCGCGCTCGCCAATCGTACTTCTCCGCCCAGTAGCTGCAGACCTCCTGCAGGTAGGCGAGGGGAATGCCCTGGGACCAGTCGGAGACCGGCTCCGCCTCGGGCCAGCGGGTGGTGCGCAGGCGGCGTCGCAGATCGTCGAGCTCGTCGTCGCTCGCCTGGATGCGGAAGGGCTGGGGGTCGGGGCTCATGGGGGTCCTCCTGCCGGATGCGTGACTCAAGCCAGCTCGTAGTCGCTGAGATCGGGCTCG
>JBDLIK010000634.1:0-2766 GCA_039714895.1 Myxococcota bacterium
GACGCGGACTTCCCACCATCAAGCCGTCAGATTTCGGAGGAACTTCGGACTAGGTCCCCTCGAGGAGGTGCTCCACCAGGGCCACCAGACCGTCCTCGTCGTGACGGCCGGTCACGAGGTCGGCCACCGCCTTCACCTCCTCGGAGGCGTTCCCCATGGCCACGCCCAGGGCGGCCTGCCGGATCATGGGGAGGTCGTTCCGCTCGTCCCCCACGGCGCAGATGGCGTCCGGCGGGATGCGCAGCTGGCGCGCAAGCTGCTCGAGCCCGGTCCATTTGGAGATCCGGCTCGGCACGATCTCGCAGTACCAACCCCCCTCTTCGAAGGCGGGAACCACGTTGACGAAGAGGGGGTCGGGCAGCGAGCGAGCCACCTCGCCCGCGAGGGCCAGCAGCGCGTCGCGCTCGCCGAAGGTGCCGATCACCAGCACGTCCTCGCGAAGCTCGTCGGTCAGGCTGCGTCGCCAATCTGCGAAGTCGGCGTTGCGCTGGTGGTAGAGGGCTACCCAGCGGTGCCAGGAGAGCGAGCCGTCGATCAGGAAGTCGGCCCCGCCATCGAGGGGAGCGTCTCGCTGGCCGACCACCACGTGGCCCCGTTCGCGTAGGAAGCCGGCGACGCGGCGGAAGCTGTCCGCAGGAAAGGGCTCGGCGGCGAGGGTCTCGCCCTCGCAATCCTTCACCAGGGATCCCCCCAGGCAGACCGCCGGAACCGAGAAGCCCAGGGATCCGATCACCCGGGAGGTGGTGCGGTAGCGCCGCCCCGTGGCCAGCGCGATCTCGAGCCCCGCCTCCCGCGCCCGCAACAGGGCGTCACGGGTGGCGGCACTCACCTCGTGTCCCCGCGCCGCAAGCGTCCCATCCACGTCGAGAGCCATCAGACGGATCGGAGCCACGCACCCCCCGGAGCGAAGGCCGGGAACGTACCAGCCCGGGTTGGAATGTGCCTGCGAGCCAGGCTCGTAGGCAACACCTCGCGCAGCTCCGAGTGTCCTGATTCAGGACACTAGGCTTCGGCCGGGGTGTCGTCGAAGTCCACGGGACGTCCGGAACGGACGCCATGCTAATCTGGTTCAGCAGACGACGCCGTCGAGAGGAGTCCGGCCATGGCCGACCGGGTCGAGAAGAACGACGAAGAGTGGCGCGCCCAGCTCACCGAGGAGCAGCATCACGTCACGCGACGCAAGGGCACCGAGCCGGCGTTCCACGGCCGCTACTGGGACCACAAGGAGGCCGGCGTCTACGTCTGCGTGTGTTGCGAGGGGGAGCTCTTCGGCTCCGAGGCGAAGTACGACTCCGGCACGGGCTGGCCAAGCTTCGGGGAGCCCCGGCAGGTGACGCTCGTGCGCACCGAGGTGGACTCGAGCCACGGCATGGTGCGCACCGAGGTGCTGTGCGCGCGCTGCGACGCGCATCTGGGCCACGTCTTCGAGGACGGCCCGGCGCCCACGGGCTTGCGCTACTGCATCAACTCGGCAGCTCTCGATCACCGGCCCGAGGGCGAAGAGTAGGCGGCCCGGGCCAGTGTTCCTTCTCAGAGGTCATGTGCACAGCTGGAGGTCGAAACGCGCCGCTGGCAAGGCGCACGACCGAAGGAGTACCTGTCGGTACTTCGAGGGAGTGCAACGCAGCCAGCGGCGATGTAGCGGCCGCCAGCTGTGTGCATGACCTCTGAGACGGGACACTAGAGCGCGTGCGGCCTCCCGGCCCTCCCCTCCTCCACTTCCTGGTGATGGGGGCCGTCCTGTTCGGCTTCGAGAGGATCCTCCTGCCCAGCCACTCCCCGCCGCCCGTGGAGGTGATCCTCCCGGCCGGGCGGGTCGAGCCGCTTCTCGACGACTGGTCGAAACGCGTGGGCCGGGCGGCGACCCCCGAGGAGCGAGCGGCCTTCGAGGAGGCGTTGCTGGACGAGGAGATCCTGGTCCGCGAGGCACTGAGGCTGGGGTTGGAGGAAGACCCGGTCGTCCAGCGGCGGCTGATCCGGAACCAGCGCTTCCTGGGAGCGCCGGCCGCCCGCAGCGATCGGGAGCTGCTGGGCGAGGCTCGAGGGCTCGGCATGGAGACGAGCGATCCCGTCGTGCGGCGCCGGCTCGCCCAGCGGATGGAGCAGCGACTCCGAGAGCCCGGGCTCACGGCGGAGCCCGGCGAGGCGGAGCTCGAAGCCCACCTCCGGGCGAAGGCGGATCGTTTCACGAATCCGGCTCGCGTGCAGATCTCCCAGATCTTCTTCCGGGGCGGGCAGGACGACGGCCACCGGCGGGCGCGGGCCCACCGCCGGCAGCTGCTGGCCCGGGGCGCGGGAGCCGAGGCGGCGCGGGAGCCGGCGGACCCCTTCCCGACGGGTGCAGACCTGTCGGAGCAGTCGGAGGCCGAGCTCGCCAAGCTCTTCGGGCCCGAGCTCGCGCGCCGGGCCCTTGCCCTGGCGCCACGGCGTTGGTCCGAGCCGATCCCCTCCCCCTACGGCATGCACCTGCTGTGGCTCCATCATCGGGTGGGTCCCGAGCGGCCCCCCCTCGCCTCGATCCGCAATCGCGTCCGCCGATCCCTCCTCGAGGCCCGCGCTGAGCGCGCCTTTCAACAGGGCCTGCTCGCGCTGCGAGCTCGCTATCGGGCAGCGACCCAGGACGCTGGGTCGAGCCGGCCCGAGAACGGCCCGAGCCCCGGCGACCCGGGCTGAGGCCCTCGGCGGTTTTCCGCTCTGGGGGCAGGAGGTTGGAGGCCATGGCCGCCGTCCCGCTGCGCCCCGGTGATGGACTGCCCGGGCTGCCAC
>JBDLIK010000635.1:0-2764 GCA_039714895.1 Myxococcota bacterium
AGAAGGACCGCGATCGTGTGGCCTGGCCAAGCCAAACCCGCTCAGGAACCCGCCCATATTCGTCTCGGACAGGTCGGCACGATTGACAGGTCGGCACCCGCCGGTCCAGGCTTCCACCATGACATTTCGGACGAGGAACGACCGGATTTCGCCTCTTTGGCTCGGAATCGGGGTCAGCGGAGCGCTAATCGCGATCCTGCTGGTCACGGAGACTGTGCTCGGACGGTGGGACCTACTGCTCGCCGAACGCGATTTCGACCCGCTGGCCCGCGTCTCCGGCGGCATCCTGCGCGATCTTCGACTGGCGATCGTTCACTGCCTGCTGATCGGATACGTCCCGGCCGCGTTCCTGTACGTTCTGCAGAGCGGCCGGCGGACCGTGCTCATGCTCCAGGGTGCACTGGACTGCACCCACGAGGAATGCGAGGCCCTGGCGGCGTCGGTCCGGCTCAGCGGACGCGGGCTCGTAATCGCCGGAACGATCGGGATCGCGCTGTCGTTCTTCGGACCGTACACGGTGCAGCCCGTGCCGCCGACCCCCTGGAGCCCTTCGACTTGGAGCCCGGAAGTCGCGTGGCATCGCGTCCTCTCCCCAGCGATCGGCTTATGGGTTTGGTGGCTCGGCTACGCCGTTGTCGCCGTGTCGCTGCGGATGTCGCGTCTCGCGAGGAAGCTGGACCGCATCGACCTCCTCGACCTTTCACCGCTGGCGCCCTTCACCCGGCAGGGGCTCACGAACGCCCTCGCGGTGATCGGACTGCTCTCGATCTACAGCCTGATGATGCTGGAGACGGGTTTCGGGCGCATGATGCTCGAGATGGCCGGCGCGACGCTGGTCGTGGCCGCTCTCGCTCTGCTATCCCCAGTGCGCGGGGTGCACAAGAGAATCCAGCAGTCGAAGGATGCAGAACTCCGTCGGATCAACGAGGCGATCTCGGCGCAGCGGAGCGCTCTCGAGGACCCGGACGCCAGCCGGCGGGTTGGCGAGATGGCGGATCTCGTCGCCTACCGAGGCCTGATCGACGATGTCCCCGAGTGGCCGTTCACCACCTCCACCTACGCTCGTTTCATCCTGTACATGCTCATCCCCGTGGCGTCCTGGGTTCTCGCCGGCGTCGCCGAGGAAATCGTGGGCCGCGCCCTCTTCTAGCCCAAGGCGGGGAAGCGCCATGCCGCCTCCTCCCAGGCGCGGCCAGTGGCGGCATGCCTAAGTGGGCGATAGGCGACCTGCCTGTGACGCAGGAGTGCCAACAGCGAGAAGCTGCAGGAGACAGCGGCTGCGGCTGGGTGCGGGAGGTAGGCTACGAGGGCGAACGAGATAGCACTTCACCGACGACATCCCGCACCCCAGATACTGAGGCAGCCTGCCAAGCAGCTGAGAGGACCTGAGAAGGACCGCGATTGCGTGGTCTATACCTTGTAATCCTACCCTGATCGCGAACCGTGGGTGTTAGACGGTGACTGGAAGTCCCATGGCAACTTCCGTATCCACCGCGTAGTAAATGTTCTTTGCGCTTTCACCGATGACGGTCGACTCGAGGTATTCCTCAACCGCTGCCACGGTGGGCCCTTCCCACAGACAGATTGCGCGGGTCTTGTCGGAGTTGGGGAAGAACTGGAGCGTCTTGACGCCCTCGGGAACATTTTCCACAACAGAGCCGGCTTTACCGAAAAAGGTTTCAGAATCGATAATTTCATGCTCTACGACTACGTACATCATTCCCTCCTGGGTCGGGGATACAAGATTTGGGAAACAAGAGGTAAAGATTGGCGCGATGGGGAGCCGGACACAAGCAGGACCATCTATGGTAATTGGCCCTAAGGGTAGTCAGGCGACCCGCGTGGTCTATCCTTATAATCCATCCGTAACCGCGCGCAGACCTCGCCCAGAAAGTTCGCCCAGTTGGGTGTGAGTCGCCGAAGGGCGCTCGCGTAACTAAGTTTCTGACAGTTAGTTAGCCGGGGTGGCGGAAAGGCAGACGCGAGGGACTTAAAATCCCTTGGGCTTAGGCCCGTGTGGGTTCGATTCCCACCCCCGGCATAAGGACTTGCGGGATCGGGCATCTCTGCTCGATCCCGTTTCTGTGCCTTTTCTGTGCCCAAGATCCGTCGAACTACCTCCTATAACCAAGAGTGAACCGCCCCGGGTTTGTCGGAGACTCCATCACGTGAGAGGATGGGGTCATGAACAGGACGAGGCGGTACTCCCCGGAGGTACGGGAGCGGGCGGTGAGGCTCGTGTTCGCGCACGAGCGAGAGCACTCCTCGCAGTGGGCGGCGATCTGCTCGATCGCGGAGAAGATCGGGTGCTCGGCGGAGACGCTCCGCAACTGGGTCCGGCAGGCCGAGCGTGACGCGGGACGTCGGCCGGGTCTGACGACCGAGGAGCGCGAGCGGCTGAAGGCTCTCGAGCGCGAGGTGCGTGAGCTGAGGCGGGCGAACGAGATCCTGAGGAAGGCATCGGCCTATTTCGCCCAGGCGGAGCTCGACCGCCGAGCGAGGTAATGGTGGCCTTCATCGACGAGAACCGGGGGGAGTACGGAGTCGAGCCGATCTGCGAGGTGCTTCCGATCGCTCCGTCGACCTACTACGCGCACAAGGCCTTCGAGACGGATCCCACGCTCCGGTCGGCGCGGGCCCGGCGAGACGAGGGGCTTCGGGGAGAGATCTGCCGGGTGTTCAAGGACAACTTCGAGGTCTACGGTGTCCGGAAGGTCTGGAGACAGCTGAACCGGGAGGGGATCGCGCTGGCCCGGTGCACTGT
>JBDLIK010000636.1:0-2763 GCA_039714895.1 Myxococcota bacterium
CGAACAGCCGTTCGAAGCTCCCGGCGGGCTCCCGGGCTCCGTGCAAGCGGGCGGCCAGCGCCCGGTGCAGCGTGTCAGCAACCAGACTCGACTTCCCGGAGCCCGAAACCCCGGTCACCACCACCAGCAGGCCCAGCGGGACCTCGAGCCGCACGCCCTTCAGGTTGTGCTCCCGGCAGCCCGTGAGGACCAGCGCGCGCTCGGCCGGCGGCCTGCGCCGGCGGGGTACGGGGATACGACGGCGGCCGGAGAGGTAGGCGCCCGTGAGCGAGTCGGGGTGGTCGAGGATGGCCTGTGGCGGGCCCTCGGCGACGATGCGTCCCCCATGAATGCCCGCGCCCGGTCCCATGTCGATCACGAAGTCCGCTGCGCGGATGGTGGCCTCGTCGTGCTCCACCACGATCACGCTGTTTCCGAGGTCGCGCAGCCGGATCAGGCTCTCCAGCAGGCGTCCGTGATCCCTCGAGTGCAGCCCGATGGAGGGCTCGTCCAGGATGTAGAGGACGCCCACCAGGCTCGAGCCCATCTGGGTCGCCAGCCGGATGCGCTGGCCCTCCCCGCCCGAGAGGCTGGCGCTCGAACGGTCGAGGGTCAGGTAGCCGAGGCCCACATCGCACAGGAAGCGCAGCCGCTGTCGGATCTCGCGCAGGATGCGCTCGGCGATCTGCTCTTCCATTCGCGGCAGCGCCAGACCGTCGATGAAGGAGAGGACCTCGGCGATGGTCCGGCCCGTGAGCTCGTGGACCCCGAGTTCTCCCACCCGGATGCTGCGCGCCTCGAGCCGCAGCCGGGAGCCAGAGCAGCCCGGGCAGGGCCTGGGGGTGCGGTAGCGGGAGAGGGACTCCGGATCGCCGGAATCCCGCCGGCGCTCGAGCTCTCCGAGCACGCCGTCCCAGCGCCTCCGCGTGCTCTCGGGGCGACCGCCCCGCTGGAAGTGGAACTGCACCTCCTCGCGCCCGGTCCCGTGAAGGATCCCGCGTCGTGCCCGGGCCGGCAGCTCGAGCCAGGGAGTCTGCGGCTCCGCCCCGAAGTGTTCCGCCAGGGAGGCGAGCAGCGATGCGTAGTAGGGCGCGGGGCGTCGGCCCCAGGGCTTGATGGCGCTCGCCAGCGGGCGGGAGCCGTCGGGCACCACGAGCTTCGGGTCGAACTCCTCCTTCGTCCCGATTCCCCCGCACTCGGGGCAGGCTCCATGCGGGCTGTTGAACGAGAAGAGCCTTGGCTCGATGACGGGAAACGAGATCCCGCACTCCACGCAGGCGCTGGTCTCGGAGAGCAGCCACTCCTCGCGGCCGGGGCCCACGTCCAGGGTCACCAGCCCCTCCGCCATGCGAAGAGCCGTCTCGATGGACTCGGCGATGCGCCCGCGAGCCGACGCGCGCACGGCGATGCGATCCACGACGAGATCGATGTCGTGCTTGCGCTGCTTCGGGAGCCGGATCTCTTCCGAGAGATCGTGGAGCTTCCCGTCGATGCGCGCGCGCACGAAGCCCTGGCTGCGGAAGCCCTCGAGCTTGTCCGCGTATTCTCCCTTCCAACCCCGCACCACGGGAGCCAGGATCTGCACCCGGCTCCCCTCCCCTTCGGAGAGCACACGGTCCGTCATCTGCTGCACGGTCTGGCTCGAGATGGCGCGGCCGCAGGACGGACAGTGGGGCTGTCCCACCCGGGCGTAGAGGAGCCGCAGATGATCGTAGATCTCGGTGGTGGTGCCCACCGTGGAGCGCGGGTTGCGGGTGATGCTCTTCTGTTCGATGGAGATGGCGGGAGAGAGTCCCTCGATGGATTCCACGTCGGGCTTCGCCATCTGCTCGAGAAACTGCCGCGCATAGGAGGACAGCGATTCCACGTAGCGCCGCTGGCCTTCGGCGTAGAGGGTGTCGAAGGCGAGCGAGGACTTGCCCGATCCGGAGAGTCCGGTGACGACCACCAGGCGATCCCGGGGGATGCGGACGTCGATGCCCTGGAGGTTGTGCTCGCGCGCGCCCCGGACGACGATCTCGTCGGGCGCGCCCGGACCCGCTCGGGTCACGGACCTGGGCTCTCCCCGCTGGTGGCAGGAAGCGTCGCGGTCCCCTGCCGAGGCGCCCCGGCGTAGATTCCCTTGCGCTCCACGTAGGTCTGTTCGCGGATCTTGTCGAGGAAGTCGAGGAACTCCTCCTGCATCCGCATGTCGAAGAGCTCGTCGCGGAGCCGATTCTCGACCTGCTCGTAGCGGATCGGCTCGTAGCTGCGCCGCTCGACGAGCTCGAGGAAGGTGCAGGCGAAGGGGGTTCGCAGGACGCCACTCATCTGACCGGGCTCGAGTGCGTCGAGCGCCGAGCGCATCCAGGCGGCGAGGCTGTCCACGTGGACCCAGCCCACGTCGCCCCCCGTGTTCGCGTTGAGATCCGAGACCTCGTACGCCACCTCCGCGAAGGCGGCGCCCGCCTCGATGCGCGCGAGCGCCGTCTCGGCTCGATCGCAGGCCGCGCTCCGCGCTGCGTCCGAGTCCTCACGCACTCCCACGACGATCTGCCGCAGGTGGACCTCCTCCCCTTCGGTGGGCTGATCCTCGAAGCGCTTGTGGTAGAGGGCCCGCACCTCCTCGTCCTCCACCCGCACCGACGCCGCCACCATGCCGTTCACGACCTTGGCCTGCTCGATCTCCCCTCGGATCCGCACCCGGTAGGCCTGGTAGGGCAGCCCCTGGGCCTCCACGCTCTGGCGGAGCTGCTCCGGCGTGAGTCCGTTCTCCTGGGCGATGGAGGCCAGGGTGTTGTCGAT
>JBDLIK010000637.1:0-2762 GCA_039714895.1 Myxococcota bacterium
AGCGCGCCGTGGGCGTTCAAGCGGCCATAGCGGCTCCAAGCCCGCATGTCCTGGCCCATGGCGCCCATCGTGTCCGCGCAGTCCTGGATGCGGCGGCGTACCTCGGCGCGGTCGGCATTCGCGGGATCGGTGGCAAGCAGGTGGCTCCAGACGAGGCCCGCGACCCCCGAGACGTGGGGCGAGGCCATCGAGGTGCCCTCCATGTACTGGAAGCACTGGGGGTCGGCCGGCGCGCACGCCTCCGGGGGCGCCGCGGAGAGGATGGGCGAGCCGGGTGCGAGGAGGTCTACCCAGTCGTCGTCGCTGGTCGAGGCGTCGAAGTCGTCGTCGACGCTGAAGGCCGAGAAGTGGGCGCGATCGTCGAAAGGAGTCGTGGCGGCCACAGAGAGGACGTCCGGGTAGGCGGCGGGATAGAACTTCGACCAGTTGCCGTGGTTGCCCGCCGCCGCCACCAGAACCACGCCCTGGGCGGCCGCGTACTCGACCGCCGACTGGACGACTGCCGACGGGCCACCCCCGAAGCTCATGTTGATGACGTGGTAACCGTAATCCGCGATGGCCACGATCGCCGAGGCGATGTCCGCGTCCTCGCAGTTGGAGCCGAGCACGAGGCCGAAGACGACCTCGGCGTAGCACACCTTGAAGGACCCGATCGAGACGTTCCAGCCGACCCCCGCGGCCCCGTCACCGTTGTTCGTCGCCATCGCGATGGTGCCGGCCACGTGGGTACCGTGACCGATGCGGTCGACGAGCTCCGGGATCGGCGTGCCGAACGAATCGACGGTCGGCGTCACGTGGTCTTCCTCGTGAATGCACTTGCCCACGAGGTCGCCGTGGTGGCAGGCGACGCCGCTGTCGGGTACCGCGACCCACACGTCGGGGCTCCCCTGGGAGACATCCCACGCCTCCGGGGCATCGATGTCGGCGTCCGTGCGGGTCATGGGGTACACCTGGGCGCCCGTGTCCGGGTCCGCGTAGGTCTGGATGCCCGCGCCGGTGTTGTGCAGGTTCCACTGCTCGTCGAAGACGTTGGGGATGCCGGGGAACGCGCCCTCGGTCGGGAGGACGAGGGGGCGGATGTAGTTGGGCTCGGCGTAGAGGACGTTGGGGTTGCGCCGGTAGGAGCGCAGCGCGGCTGCGGTCGTGCCGGCCGGCACTGAGACCACCGTCACGCCGATTCGCGCCACGACCCGGTTGGCGTGCCCGGCCACCTGGGCGTGGGCGGCGTTCTTGTCGGCGGCGGGCGTCCCCGGCCGGAACGCCACGAGCACCTCGTCGGGCGTGAAGCGCATCGCCACGTCGGCGAGGACGGGACCCGCCAGCTGCGCGAGCAGCAGGGCCAGGAGCGCGTGCCAGAGCCGAATCCGCATGGGTGCCCCCTCTGCCGGCGACCGCGCCGGGTCCCGGGCTCTCGGGTGTTCGCGAGCGAGGTGGGTCGTTCCGACACCTCGGTTGGCTACGTGAGTGCCACCGGGGTGCCTCCCGGTGTCGCGGGAGCGACACGGCGGCTCGGCAGAACACGCGCAGCTGCGGGCGGACCTTCCCGGTTTCCGGCTACGACCGGCCGCGCAGCACCCAGCAGCGGCAGCTTCGCGAGCTCGGGGAGGGTGTCTGCGCCAGAGTCACCCGGCTCCTCCCCCGCACGGCATCCGTTGCCGGAGCGCCGAGATCTGCGAGATCAAGGCGAAGTCCCGATCTCGATGCAGGACCTCGAGGTCGTGACGAACCGCGCAGGCGGTTGCTAGGGGTCCCTCGCCAGCAGCATGCGGCGTCGGCGGACGCGCTTCTCGAGCTCGCTGCGGAAGGCACCGAGCCGCCGGGGGTTCCAGAAGAGGATGTCGTAGCCGGCGAGATCGAAGTGGACCTTCGGGCCGCCCGGGCGGTGGCTGGGATGGTCCGGGTCGTGATCTTCGCGGGCGAGGAGCACGAGGTTGGTGAATCGCCCGGCCCCGAGGGCGTATCCGACCTCCAGGTAGCAGTTGGGACGCTCGTGGGTGAGGTCCGCCACCAGGATCTCCGCCTCCTCCAGGAAGCCGATGATCTCGGTGTGGAGCAGGCCCCCGCGGTTGTGGCGATCCACCCGCTTCGCCTCGAGACCGCAGGCGCGGAGCGCGGGCACGATGACCTGGTCGTAGATCGGCTCGAGCGCTTCGTTGCCGATCTGCATGATGACGAAGGCGAGATCCATGGCAGGTGCCGTTGGGAGTCCGGGTCGCCTCGACAACCGTTCGACGCGCCGAGGCGGGTGCCCTGTGATCCGGGGCACTCACTCCTCGAGCCTTGCTCGCGCGGCAGCGAGGTGCTGGCGCAGTGCCTCGTGGTGACGCTCGAGCAGAGACGCGCAGACGATGACGGCGACCCCGATCCCGGCCAGGCTGCCCCAGTGGGCGAGGGCGTAGAAGTCCAGCGCGACGCGCATGTGCTGGAGCACCGCAAAGCCCGCCGCGCCGACGCCGGCCGCGAGCAGCGCCCGCTGACCGGTCAGGAAGCCGTAGGCCAGCGTCGCGATGGCCACGCCCATGCACAGCAGCGCCGCCACGATCCCCGGGAAGATTGCCAGGTTGACGGCAGCGGCTCCGAGCGCCACCACGGCGGCACCGCGCCGTCGGCCGGCACCGGGACCCACACCGGCGAAGGAGAGCCCCAGCAGCAAGCCCGCGAAGTGGAAGGCGGCGGCGGGAAGCGCCCCAGCGTCGGGCAGTCCGGCTCCCACCAGGGCTGCGCTGGCGAACAGGCTGGCCGCGGCTCCCATCGGAAGGCTC
>JBDLIK010000638.1:0-2762 GCA_039714895.1 Myxococcota bacterium
ACGAGGCAGTCGAGGATTGCAAGGTATTCCAGGTGCGCCGCGTTCACGCACGCTCGCCCCACACCGGCCGTGTGCACCCCTTCTACCGCCTGGAGTCTTCTGACTGGGTGAACGTCGTGCCCCTGACCGCTGAGGGTCAGGTGGTGATGGTGCGGCAGTTTCGCCACGGTGCGCGAGCGGTCACCCTGGAGATCCCCGGCGGGATCGTGGACCCCGGGGAGAGCCCCGCTGAGGCGGCCGCTCGGGAGCTTCTCGAGGAGACCGGCTACGGTCGGGGCCTTCTGGAACCGCTGGGAAGCCTGAATCCCAACCCGGCGCTCTTCGGCAATCGGGTGTACTCCTTCGTCGCGCGCGGGGTGGAGCGGGTCGGGGAGGTGGCGAACACCGAGTTCGAGGAGACGGCGGTGCAGCTGGTGCCCTGGCGGGAGGTTCCAGGGCTCGTGCAGGCGGGTGAGGTCGACCACGCCCTGGTGATCGCGGCGTTTCACTGGCTGGCGCTCGCGGGCGAACGCCCGGACGGCGCGAGAACGCCATGAGCGCGCGAGCGGGGGGTCGCCGGCGCGGATCCCAGGCCCCGAGGCGTGGGCGGGCGCCGCCGGCCATGAAGCCCCGCATGCTGCTGGGCGACTTCCTGGTCGCCTATCTGCAGCGCGCGGGGGTCAGCCACGTCTTCGGACTTCCGGGAGACCTGGTCCTGGGGCTCTTCCACCGCTTCGGCCGGGCCCGGGGCCTGGAGATCGTGACCCTCTCCCACGAGCCGTCGGTGGGCTTCGCAGCGGACGGCTACGCGCGCAGCACCCGCCGGCTGGGGGTGGTCTGTGTGACCTACGGGGCGGGGGGGCACAACGTCGTCAACCCGGTGGCGGGCGCCTACGCGGAGCAGATCCCGCTGCTCGTCGTCTCCGGCGGGCCTGGAGACGCCGAGCAGAAGCTGGCAGGCGTCCACCACCAGGCCAAGGACGTGGAGGGGCAGTGGCGGATCTTCCAGCAGGTGACCTGCGCGGCGCGCGTCCTGGGCCATCCGGAGCGGGCGGCCCAGGAGGTGCACGAGGTGGTCTCGGCCATCATGAGCGAGCACCGTCCCGGGTACTTGGAGATCCGTCGCGACATGGCGGAGGTTCCGGTGCGGGTTCCGCCCGAGTTGCTCTCCTGGGATGGGAGGTTCCCCGAGCCCGGCTCGGACTCGCGAAAGCTCGAGGAGGCGGTGCAGGAGACGGTGGAGCGGCTGCGCGGAGCCCGCCGGCCGGTGCTCATCGGAGGGGTCGAGCTCTTCCGCGCCCGGGCCGAGCAGGAGCTGGTCCGCCTCGCCGAGTCCCTGGGGGCGCCGGTGGTGACCACGCTGCTCGCCAAGGGCGTCTTCCCCATGGATCACCCGCTGCACATGGGGGTCCACGTGGGGCCCTTCAGCCCGCCGGCAATCCAGCGCCGGGTGCGCGAGGCGGACCTCACCCTGGCCCTCGGGACCCAGCTCACGGACATGAACCTCGGCGCCTCCCGCCCCCAGGTGTCCCGCGACCGCTCGGTCTGGGCCGTGGGGGGCCGGGTCAACGTCTCGTTCCACACCTACACCGAGGTGGGTCTGCGCGACTTCGTCTACGCGCTGGCGCGCCAGAAGCTGCCCCGCTTCCGGGAGCGCGTGCAGTACCACGACAACCTGAAGCGCGGGGGGCGGCCGTCGCGTCGACTCTCGGTGAACGATCTGCTCATCGAGGTGAACGACTTCCTGGCCACACACCCGGGCTATCACGTGCTGGCCGAGTCCGGGGACATGCTCTTCGGCGGGCTCGAGCTTCGCCTCCACGGCGGGGGCCTCTACATGGCCCAGGGCTACTACGCTTCCATGGGCTTCGGCGTGCCCGCCGCGCTGGGGGCCCAGATCGGGACCGGTGTGCGCCCCCTGGTGCTCTGCGGGGACGGCGCCTTCCAGATGACCGGGCCCGAGGTCTCCCACGCGCCCGGTCTCGATCTCTCGCCCATCATCGTGGTCGTGGACAACTCCGGTTGGCAGATCTTCCGGCCGGTCACCCCTCGGCACGATCTGCTCTCGATCCCTCCCTGGCCCTACTCGAAGCTCGCCCAGGCCTGGGGTGGAGTCGGCTTTCGTGTGAAGAGCAAGAGCGAGCTCCGGGAGGCCCTGCGAGCCGCTCACGAGGTGCAGGAGTTCGTGATCATCGATTGCGCCATCCCGCCGGACGATCTCTCGCCCGTTTCGCGACGCTACATCCGGCAGAGCGCGAGCCGGGCGAAGCGCCCCTGACGCGGTAGTCTGGGCCCTCAACCGTTTCGGGAGGGGCCTCTGCAGATCGAAAGCGCCGAGGACTGGGCACGCATCCGCGCCAGGGGGCGGGGGCGTTTCCTGCTGATGGCCGGCGTGCTGGGCCGCGGCCTGCCCGTGGGCGTGGTGCTCGCGGTGGTGGTGCAGATGATCACGGGGAGCCCCCTGCCGGACTCGCTGCTCACGGCGCGCTTCGGCCTCACCACCCTCGCCGCCGTCGCGCTCTTCTCGCTCAGCGGCTGTATCCGCGCCGATGCCCGCTGGCGCATGGCGGAGCGCCGCTTCGGCGGGTGAACCTTCCTGCTGCTCAGTCGTTCGAGTGTGCCTCACGCACGCGATCGAGTATCGCGTCCACGATGCCGGGGTGGGCACCGAGGGGTGCGCCGACACGCACCCGCAGATCCGGATGGCGGGCCGCGGCGCGCTGCGCGCGCGTCGGGATGTCGCGTGTGCTGTGCCGGCCCGGCGCCAGGAAGAGAGGGTGGAC
>JBDLIK010000639.1:0-2759 GCA_039714895.1 Myxococcota bacterium
GAGTTGCGCCCGACCTTGCCCGACCGGTCCCCCGCCGCGGCTGCCCGTGGGGCCGGTGCCCCGCCTCCGCGCTCGATGACGCTACCCGGCCGGCGCGGAGGCGCCGGGCGGGCGATGGGGGGCGCGGGGGCACGGTCGGCCACCGGATCGGGCAGGACGAACTTGAAGACGATCTCGGTCGCCTGCTGGTCGATCCGGTCCTCCGTCTCCGCGAACAGTCCATAGCCCTCGCGCTGGTACTCCACCTTGGGATCCTTCTGGGCGTAGCCCCGCAGATTGATCCCCTCGCGGAGCGAGTCCATGGAGTGGAGGTGGTCCTTCCAGAGCCGATCGAGGGTCTGGCGCAGGATCTCCCGTTCGAAGGTCTCGAAGTCCGGGTAGCGGGTGTCGGCGTGCTCGAGCGCCCAGCCATCGCATTTCGCCCGCTTGGCCTCCAGCACCGCGACCAGACGCTCGTGGACCGCCCGGCCCAGGGCATCACGGTCGTGGCAGGGACGACCGTTCACGACGAAGGGCTCTTGGGTGGGGTCGAGCTGCACCCCGTACTGGGCATCGAGGGCCACCCCCAGCTCACCGAGCTGCTCGGGGTCCGGGTCTCCCTTCTCGGGCCAGTGGCTCGCGAGCACCGAGACCAGCTGCCCTTCGGCCATCTCCAGCACCTCGGAGTGGATGTCCTCCCGGGAGAGGATTTCCCGACGCCGGGTGTAGAAGGCCTGGCGCTGGCGGTTCATCACGTCGTCGTAGTCCAGGAGGTGCTTGCGCATGTCGAAGTTGCGAGCCTCGACCTTCTTCTGGGCATTGGCGATGGCGCGGGTGATGAAACGATGCTCGATGGCCTCGTCCTCCTGGAGGCCAAGGCGCTCCATCCACGGCGTGATCCGCTCGGAGCCGAAGATGCGCAGCAGGTCGTCCTCGAGGGAGAGGAAGAAGCGGCTGGAGCCGGGGTCGCCCTGACGGCCGGAACGGCCGCGCAGCTGGTTGTCGATGCGCCGGCTCTCGTGGCGCTCGGTGCCCATGATGTGGAGCCCCCCGGCCTCCACCACGGCCTCCCGTTCCTGGGCACACTCGGCCTCGTAGCGAGCCACCCAGCCTGCAAACTCGGGGTCGTCGCGGCCCTCCTTGCAGTGGGAGAGGGCGAGCATCTCTGGATTGCCGCCGAGGATGATGTCGGTGCCGCGTCCCGCCATGTTCGTCGAGATGGTGACGGCGGCCTTGCGTCCGGCCTGGGCCACGATCTCGGCCTCGCGGC
The DNA here is from genome assembly GCA_039714895.1 of Myxococcota bacterium. Taxonomy (GTDB): domain Bacteria; phylum Myxococcota_A; class UBA9160; order UBA9160; family DASRUS01; genus JBDLIK01. The sequence continues at coordinate 1,250 of JBDLIK010000639.1, forward strand.
TGTGATGCTTGGCGTTGAGCACGTTGTGCTTGATGCCCTGTCGCTGCAGCATCCGCGCGAGCATCTCGGAGGTCTCGATGGAGATGGTGCCCACCAGGATCGGCTGGCCCGTCTCGTGGAGCTCCTTGATCTCCTCCACCACGGCCTTGAACTTCTCCTTCGGCGTCTTGTAGACGAGGTCCGGGAAATCCTCCCGGATCATCGGGCGGTTGGAGGGCACCACCATCACATCGAGGTCGTAGATCTTGGCGAACTCCGGGGCCTCGGTGTCGGCGGTTCCGGTCATTCCCGAGAGCTTGTCGTACATGCGGAAGTAGTTCTGGAAGGTGATGGAGGCGAGGGTCTGGTTCTCGCTCTGAACCGTCATCCCTTCCTTCGCCTCCACGGCCTGATGCAGACCGTCCGACCAGCGCCGACCGGCCATCAGGCGGCCGGTGAACTCGTCGACGATGATCACCTCCTTCTTGCCCGTCTCTCCTGCGCGGACGACGTAGTCCACGTCTCGCTTCTTGAGGGTATGAGCGACCAGCGCCTGGTTCACGGCGTGGAGCACGGGGAGCATCCCCGGGTCGTAGAGGTTCTCGACCCCGAGCATCTTCTCCACCTTGTGGATGCCCTGCTCGGTGAGCGTCGCCGAGTGCGCCTTCTCGTCGATCCAGTAGTCCCCGGTTTCTTCGATGCCCTTGCTGTGCTCCCCCTTCGTTCCGGCTCCCAGACTCGGAATCAGACGGTTGGCTACCCCGTAGAGCTGAACGTTCTCCTCCGAGGGCCCGGAGATGATGAGCGGCGTGCGGGCCTCGTCGATCAGGCAGGAGTCCACCTCATCGACGATGGCGTAGTGGAGATCGCGCTGGACGCAGAGGTCGAGGCTCGGCTTCATGTTGTCCCGCAGGTAGTCGAAGCCGAACTCGTTGTTGGTGCCGTAGGTGATGTCCGCCGCGTAGGCCTGGCGCCGCTCTTCGTCCGAGAGCTCGGGCACGATGCATCCCACCGAGAGGCCCAGAAAGCCGTAGACGCCCCCCATCCACTCGGCGTGGAAGCGCGCCAGGTAGTCGTTCACCGTGACGATGTGAACACCGCGCCCGCCGAGGGCATTCAGATAGGCCGGGAGGGTGGCCACGAGGGTCTTGCCCTCGCCGGTCTTCATCTCCGCGATCACACCCTGGTGGAGGACCGCACCCCCCATCAGCTGGACGTCGAACTGCCGCTGTCCGAGGGTGCGCTTGCTGGCCTCCCGCACCGCCGCGTAGGCCTCGGGCAGCAAGGCGTCGAGGGATTCTCCGGCTTCGAGGCGCTCTCGCAGGCGCGAGGTCAACTCACGCAGCCGGGCATCCGAGAGCTTCTCGAAGTCTGGCTCGAGCCGGTTGATCTGCTCGATGACTGGGAGCAGGCGCCGGAGATCGCGCTCGTTCTTGGTCCCGATGACCTTCTTGAAGACACTCTGCAACAACGGGATTCGAACATCCTTGGCCGGGGGTAGGTTGCCAGCAGAGGGTAGGAAACGGCCCTC
>JBDLIK010000640.1:0-2754 GCA_039714895.1 Myxococcota bacterium
CCCGTGGGCCCGTCGGTACGCCCAGCGCCCGGTGCGCACCAGCAGCAGATCGCCGGCTTCCACCCGCAGGCCGGCGTCCCGCTCGGCGGCCTCGAGCTCCTCCGGATGGATGGGGTCCCCCGGCTCCAGCCAGTCGAGCCCGCGCAAGCGGGGCACGTCGAGGAGCACCCCCCGCGAGACGATGCCGTCCCGGAGCTCGTGCACGCCGAGCTCGAGCGCTCCATGGGCGGTGACGCGCTCGGCGGGATAGCCGTTGTAGAGCTTGCCGCCATGGAAGATGTGGCAGAGAGCGTCCAGGTGCGACGTTGCGTAGCCGTGGGGGGCGAGGGCGAAGTAGTCAGCGCCGGCTCCCTCGCTGACCGTCCCGGTCATGTGGTGTACGGCAGGCCGCGGGTTGTCGACGGCGGGCTCGGTGGGGATCGGCCGCGAGCAGGAGAGCGTGCGTCCGCTGCGGACGAGGGCTGCGGCGGCGGGATGGGGTGCCCTTCTCAGTCGAACAGCACCCGACCGGCGAGGTCGGGCGGGGTCGCTACGCCCAGCCGACCCGCGAGGGTGGGGGCGATGTCGACGGTGGCGGCGGGGCCGGGGATCGCACCCGGTAGGACGCCCTCGCCCCAGAACAGCAGCGGCACCCGGCGATCGTAGGGGTAGGGCGTCCCGTGGGTGGTGCCCTCGTCGTAGAAGGAGATGAGGCAGGTGGGCGCCAGCTGGACCATCAGGTCCCCGCTGCGCTGCGGGTGGTAGGAGTTCCGGTAGAGCTGGGCGATCTCGCCCTCGCCCCGCTCGATCTCCTCTCGGGTCCAGACGTGCTCGATGCTCTGCTGTCGCGCCAGGTAGTCCCGAGCGATCCCCACCGCACGGTCGAGCTCGACGCCCCGGGATTCGAGGAGCCCGCGTTTCACCGCGGCCTGGTTGCCCGCGAAGAGCAGCCAGCCCCGAGGCAGGCGAAACGGACTCAGCTTCCAGTGCATTCGCCACAGCAGCCAGAAGCCGAGGCCGCCGAGGCCGTGGCGGCCATCCTCCAGCGCACATTGGCTCTCCCCGGTCTCTCGCAGCCACTCGGGCAGCGGCAGGACGCCGTGGTCGGCGGTGAGCGCGACGAGCACCGAGCCCTCGCCGAGCTCTGCCTCGAGGAACTTCAGGAAGCCGTCGAGGGAGGCATCGAGGCGCAGCAGGGCGTCGGCGGATTCGTGGCTGAAGGGTCCGTAGCGGTGGCCCACGATGTCGGTGGCGGAGAGGCCGAGAGCGAGCAGGTCCGGCGCAGGGCCGCGGCCGAGGCCCTCCTCGCGCACCAGCTCGGTCGCAAAGGCGAGGGTGACGTCGTCGATGAAGGGGGAGGCGAAGAGCTGCTCGGCGAAGGTCTCGGCATCGCCGTCGCGCAGGGGATGGGGCGAGGTGCGGGAGAGCGAGTCGGACTCGCCCCGGAAGTCATCTGCGCGGGGCGAGCGCAGCGCGGCCTCCGGGCGATGCTCCCACTCGTCCGGGAGCGCCTCGAAGAAGCCGCCGTTGAGAGCCTCGCCGTTGAAGCGCTCGACCCATCCCGGAAGGGCGTCCAGGTAGTAGCGGCTCGAGGTGAAGCCCACGTAGTCGTTCTCGCTGAACCAGTAGGCGGCGTTCGGGCGCTGCCCGCCGAGGGCCACCGCGGCCCGATCCTTGCCCGCCACCGTGAACACCCGGCTCGCCGGGTCGGTCTGCTTCATCCAATCTCCGAGGCCCGAGACCAGCAGGTTTCGGGGCGAGCGCCCCCTCTTGGGGACGCCGAGCACCGCGCTCTCCTCGGCGGGGTCGTTCACGCAGTAGACCTTGTCGTCCGCCTCGAGATCGAAGAAGCGGTTGCCCACGAGTCCCGTGGTGCTGGGGTGGTGGCCCGTGAGCATCGTGGCGTAGCCGGGACAGGTCTCCGTGATCGCATGCTCGAGTGCGGCGTCGGGGTAGAAACGCCCTTCGCGGAGCAGCCGGCCGAGGCCACCTGGAAGCTCGGTGTCGAGCCGGTCGGGCCGGAGTTGGTCGACCGCCAGCACCAGGACCAGCTTCGGCCCGGGTGCGCTCGGCTGGTCCGAGACCCCGGGGGCGGCCAGAAGCAGGACCCCCAACAGGATCGAGAGGGCAGCACCACGCATGGCCGCGCAGCTTAGCTCTCCCGGGATCGAGCGGGGGTGGCTGCGCGGGCCGTCCTTCATCCGATTCTATATTTGAATCTAATTCAATAGATACTGCTCACCGAGACACGCTGCTCGAGTCGACTGAGTTCAATATTGAACAGAGTTCGATAATAGTTACGCTCCCGTCATGACTCAGGATTCGACTCGCCGTCCAAGGCTGACGAACGACGAGCGGCGCCGCAGGCTCCTCGAGATCGGCGTCGAGCTGCTGGGCGAGCGCTCCTTCTGGAAGCTGTCGGCCCGGGAGGTCGCCGAGCGAGCCGGGATCTCGGTGGGCCTCCTCTATCACTACTTTTCCGGGATCCGCCCGCTCTACCTGGCCAGCCTGAAGGAGCTTGCCAGTCGGCTCGCTCGAGCCACCGAGTGGCCGCCCGGGGTGGGCCTGGCCCGTGGGCTCCAGGCTTCCCTCACAGCCCAGGTGACGTTCGCGGCCTCCCATTCCGGGGCCTGGCGGACGCTCTGCGGTGCGGGGTCCCCGGCCGACCCTGAGGTCCGTGCGATTCTCCGGGAGCTTCGTCGCGTACACGTCGACCGCGTCCTGGCCGGGCTCGCCGCGGGGGTCCCCCCGGCGGCCGCTCGCTTGCGGCTCGAA
>JBDLIK010000641.1:0-2743 GCA_039714895.1 Myxococcota bacterium
GTCGTACCAGGGGTTTCCCGAGGAACGCTCCACGCGAGGCTCGCCCACCACGTGTCCGCTGGCGTCGAGCCGCACCCGGACCAGCGTGGACAGGGGCTCCAGCCGGAAGCCGGGCGCCAGCACCCAGGTCTTCTTGAGGTGGATGCGCACCCGGCTCTGCCAGGCGGCCTCGGCCGCGGAGAGCGGCGTACCGACCGCCCCGCCGGGGAGAGCCTCGGCGACGGGGGCGCTCGTCCGGGCCCTCGGCTTGACCGCGGTCACCCCACCCTCGGCACGCAGCTCTGCCATCACGTCCTCGTAGCGGGCCTCGGGCTTGGGTTCCGGCTTCACCTCGGGCTTGGGCTCCGGCTTCTTGGGTTCGGGCTTCTTGGCCACCGGTTTCGGCTTCGGCTTGGGCTTCGGCTTGAGCGGCTTCGGCTTCGCAGGCAGCACCACCTTCTTGGCCGCCGGCGGCTTCGGCTTCGACGGCGCCGGGGGGGCGATCTTGCCTGCATCGGCGGGCAGCGCCACGAACTGGACGGCCACCACCGAGGGCAGTGCAGGCGGCCGACGAGGCAGTGGATCCCAGATGAAGATCAGGAACGCAACTCCGTGAAATATAAGGGAAATCGTGATGAGCCGGCGGAACTCGCGACGCCGGAACGTCTCGGCCTCGGCGACCATCACCTGGGCCACGATTCCTCCTGCTGCCTCTGCGAGCCCGACGGCGATTCCCGCACCGCGCGAACGCTCCCCGAGCCCTGCCGGGCGCGCCGTCCGCCGACGTGCCCGTGGGGGTCCCGCTCAAGACCCCTCGGGATCGGTGACGATGCCGAGGGTGCGGGCGCCGGCCCGCCGGGCGGCCCCCATCGCCTGGGCGACGACGCCGTAGGGTGTCTCCTCGTCGGCACGCAGATAGATGTCCTTGCGCTCCCTGCCGTCGAAGATCGCCTTGATCTTCGCCTCGAGAGCGTCCATCGGAACCGGCGTCCGCGCCAGGTAGACCTTGCCGTCCTTCTGCACGGTGAGGATCAGCGGCTCGTCGCGGAGGCGCAGCGGCTGGGTCGTCGTATCGGGCAGATCGACGTCGATCCCCTGCTGCATCAGCGGCGCCGTGACCATGAAGATGATGAGGAGCACCAGCATCACGTCCACGAAGGGCGTGACGTTGATCTCCGAGAGCGGGCGGTTGGGTCCGGCGGAACGCGCGAGAGCCATGCTGCTACCCGTTGGCGGCCCGCGCCGTGGAACGCCCGACGGCGCCGAAGCGCTGGAGGTCGCCCTCGAACTCCGTGGTGAACAGATCGATGGCGGCATTCAGGCCGCGCAGCTCTCCCACGAAGTAGTTGTAGGCGATGGTGGCGGGGATCGCGGCGAACAGCCCCATGGCGGTGGCGATCAGCGCCTCGGCGATCCCCGGAGCCACCACGGCCAGGCTGGCACTCCCGGTCCTGCCGATGCCGTGGAACGCGTTGACGATGCCGATCACCGTCCCGAACAGCCCGATGAAGGGGGTGGAGCTCCCGGTGGTGGCGAGGAAGGAGAGGCGTCGCTCGAGACGCAGGCTCTCGGCCGTCGAGGCCCAGTGGATGTGGCGCGACAGGGCGTGGCGCTGGCCCGGATCGAGGGAATCACCGAGCGCCTTGCCGCTGTAGCGCGCCATGCGGTTCATCTCTCCGTATCCGGCCAGGAACACCGCCGCCAGTGGACTCTGGTCGAGCTCGCGCGCTGCCTCGTAGGCGGCATCGAAGGACCCCTCGTGATAGACCTCGAGGAAGGCGTCGCTATCCTGCTCGGCACGACGCAGCTCGCGCATCTTGAACAGGATGATCGCCCAGGAGAAGACCGAGAAGCCGACGAGTAGCAGCAGGACGAGTTGGACGACCCAGCCGGCCTGGAAAATCAGGTCGAAGAATCCGACGCTCACGAAGCGCACCCCCCAGCCGCCTCGGCGCGAGACCTCATAGATCTCTCTCGTGTTTCGAGCGGGCCGAGTCTAGGAGACGGCCCGTGGTAGTTCAACCTCATCGCAAGGAGCCCTCATGCAGGTATCGGTCGAAGCGCGCGCCACTGAAGAGGTCCGTGCAGATCTCCTGGCCCTCTCCCTGCCCCGACTCGATCCGGAAGGCAGGCGGCTGCCCACGCGCTACGCCGGCCTCGACCAGACCCTCGGGGGCCGAATCCGCTCCGCCCTCGCCACCGGCGACTTCAAGGGCGCCGCCGGCGACACCCTGCTGATCTACGCCGATGAGGACAGCCCGGCCCGGCGGGTCCTGCTGGTGGGCCTCGGCCCGGAGCGGGAGGTGGACGCCGAGGGGCTGCGGGCGGCGGCGGGCCGCGCCGTCTCCCTGGGCCGTCGCCAGAAGGCCCGCCGGGTGGTGCTCGCCCAGCCGCCGGTGCGCCGGCTGCGCGGCGGGGCCGCCGGCCAGGCCCTGGCCGAAGGCGCCCTGCTCGGTGCCTACCGCTTCGACCGCTATCGCTCCAGCGACGAGGAAGCCAGCGAGGCCCCGGACGTCGTGGTGCTCGTGGAGCCCGGCGGTGACGTGCGCGGCGCCCGGGCGGGCGTACGCACCGGCACGATCCTCGCCGAGAGCCAGAATCTGGCACGCGATCTCTCCAACGAGCCCCCCAACGTGCTGCCGCCGGCGGAGCTCGCCCGGGCCGCCCAGCGCGTCGCCCGGGAGACCGGACTCGGCTGTCAGGTCTTCGACGTCCCTCGCCTGGAGAAGCTCGGGGCCGGCGGAATCCTGGCCGTGGGCGGCGG
>JBDLIK010000642.1:0-2743 GCA_039714895.1 Myxococcota bacterium
GGCCGCCTCCTCGACCTCCTCGGCAGGGCGCCCGGGATCGTCGTAGGCGAGGTTCGCCGCCAGGCTGTCCGAGAACAGGAAGGGCTCCTGGGGGATGAGCGCGACCTGCTCGCGCACGGTCTCGAGCTTGAACGAGCGGACGTCCCGGCCGTCGACGAGCACGCTGCCCGCGGGAGGGTCGAGCATCCGCACCAGCAGGCGCAGCAGGGTGGACTTGCCCGAGCCGACCCGGCCCAGCACGCCCACGCACTGGCCGGCCTCCACCCGGAAGGTCACGCCTTCCAGCGCCGGGTGGGTGGCACCCGCGTAGCGATACCCCAGATCGCGTACCTCGAGCGTCCCGTGCAGGGAAGCCGGGGCGTCCGGGGCCGATCGGTCGGGGATCTCGGGATCGTGGTCCAGCAGCTCGAAGAGGCGATCGAGGCCCGCCGAGCCGCGCTGAAAGAGGTTGATCATGTTGCCCGCCTCGCGCACGGGCCAGAGCACCATGTTGAGATACCAGAGGAAGGCCGTGAAGGTGCCCAGGCTGATCTCGCCGGCCACCACCCGGCTCCCGCCGAAATAGAGCACGAGCAGCGTCGCGCAGGCGCTGAGCGCCGGCATGTAGACCGCGATCAGCGAGTTGGTACGGATGAGATCCAGGTAGCGCTCGACGAAGTTGTCGTTGGTCTCCCCGAAGCGCCGAATCTCCTGCTCCTCCTGGGTCAGGGCCTGGATGGTGCGGATGCCCGAGAGATTCTCCTGGGTGCGTTCCGAGAGGGTCGAGAACCCGCCCTGGACCAGAAGCGAGTGGTGGTGGACGCGTCGCGACATGAACAGTGCGGTGAGGAAAATCGCAGGCAGCGGCGGCAGCAGCAGCAGCGTGAGCCCCGGCGACTCGTAGAGCATGAAGCCGAAGCCCACCGCGGCGGAGAAGACCAGCACGAAGATCGTGCGGGTGCCGAGGCCGACCATCTGTCGGATCAGCCCGATGTCGTTGATGGCGCGTGCCATCAGGTCGCCGGTGCGGTGCTGGGCGAAGAAGGCCGGTCCCTGGCGCTGCAGGTGCTCGTAGAGCCGGTGGCGCAGGTGGTAGGCGACGGCGAGGCCGATGCGGCGGATGATGCGGCGCCCGAACCAGATGCTGACGTACCGGGCGGAGACGCACAGCAGGATGCCCGCGGCGATGGCGCCGAGGGCGGCGGCGTCACCCACGAGTCCATCCACCCACAGCCGGAGCAACTGCGGGATGAACGCCTCGAAGACCCGGGCCAGCACCAAGAGCGCGAGCCCGGTCCAGAGAGGTCCTCGATGGCGCCGGTAGTAGGGAAGAAGCCGGCGAAGCGAGTGCACGCGGGAGCGAATCTAGCGCACGAGGTCGCGACGGCGCGGGCTCCTTCGGGGAGCCCGCAGGGATCCGGTCCGTCGCTACGAGCGGAGCAGGCGTGCGGCTTCCAGAGCCCCGTAGCTGAAGATGATGTCGGCGCCGGCCCGGCGCAGGCAGAGCAGGCTCTCGAGCAGGCAGGCGTCGAAGTCGAGCCAGCCGTTGGCGGCCGCGGCCTTGAGCATCGCGTACTCGCCGCTCACGTGGTACGCGGCGACGGGCAGCGCGGTCTGCTCGCGGACCGTGCGCAGGACGTCCGCGTAGGGGAGGCCCGGCTTCACCATCACCCAGTCGGCGCCCTCGGCCTCGTCGAGCTCGAGCTCGCGGCGGGCCTCGCGGAGGTTGCCCGGGTCCATCTGATAGGTCTTCTTGTCCCCGGATTTGGGGGCCGAGTCGAGCGCGTCGCGGAAGGGGCCGTAGAACGACGAGGCGTACTTGCAGCAGTAGCTGCAGATGCCGACGTCCACGAAGCCCGCCCGGTCCAGCGCCTCGCGAATCGCCGCCACGCGGCCGTCCATCATGTCCGAGGGCGCCACCACGTCGGCCCCGGCCTCGGCCTGGGCGACCGCCATGGCGGCGAGGATCGGCAGGGTCTCGTCGTTGTCGATGCGGCCGTCGATCACCACCCCGTCGTGGCCATCGGAGGAGTAGGGGTCGAGGGCGACGTCGGTGATCACCAGCAGCCCCGGCAGCTCCGCCTTGAGCGCGCGAACGGCGCGCTGCAGCAGCCCGTCGGGCTTGGTGGAGGTGCTGCCGCGGGGATCCTTCTCCCCGTCCGGCAGGGCCGGGAAGAGGGCCACCCCCGGAACGCCGACCTCGAGGGCCTCGCGGGCGCGGCCGACCAGACGGTCGATGGAGAGCCGCGCCTGGCCCGGCATCGACGCGATGGGCGTCTCGAGGCCGTCGCCTGGCTGCACGAAGAGCGGCAGCACCAGATCGCCAGGCGTGAGCCGGGTCTCGCGGACCAGCTCCCGGACGGCGGGATTCGCGCGGTTGCGGCGGGGTCGCGCCAGCACGGCCCAAGCGTACCCCTCCGGATGGTCCCGGCCAACGCAGGTCCCGGGCGCGGCGCGGAGTGGAGGCCTCGTGGGGCTCCCCTACCATGCGGCCCCATGGCGAAGACGAAGCACTTCTACGCCACCACGCCCATCTACTACGTGAACGAGCGCCCGCACCTCGGACACCTCTTCACCTCCATCATCGCCGACGTCGTGACCCGGCTGCGGCGGCTGCGGGGCGAGGATGCCTTCCTGCTCTCGGGCTCGGACGAGCACGCCCACAAGGTGGTCACCACCGCACAGGAGAACGGCGTGACCACCCAGGAGTGGGCGGACCGCAACGCCGCCCTGTTCCAGCAGGCGCCGGCGCGCTTCGGCGTGG
>JBDLIK010000643.1:0-2738 GCA_039714895.1 Myxococcota bacterium
CTGCGCGGCGTTGCCCGCCGAGATCGCGTGGGCAACGCCCACACCCGTCTGCACCGCGTAGTTGAGGAAGCTCGAAACCAGGTTGCCGCTCTGGCTGGCCACCGAGATCCGACCGGGTGGCGGATAGGGGGCCACGATCTGGGCGCACATGGATTCGGCGGTGGAGATCACACCCTGGCCGTTGGGACCCGCGAGCAGCACCCCCAGCTCGTCCGAGAGCGCCACCAGCTCGCGCTCGCGCTCGCGTCCCTCGGCCCCCGCCTCGCCGTATCCGCCGCTGGCCACGAAGGCCGCGCGCACGCCACGAGCGGACGCCGCCCGCAGCAGCTCGAGGTTCATGGCCGGGGGCGTGCAGAGAAAGAGCAGGTCGGCCCGGGTCCCCGGGGCCTCCGCCAGATCGCGGTAGGTGGGGCGTCCCAGCACCTCCCCCCCATCCCGGGAGAGCGGCACGATCTCGCCCTTGTAGCCCCAGCGCAGCAGATTGTGGAAGGCCGCGAAGCCAAACTTCCCAGGATGGCTCGACACGCCGCTCACCACGATGGTCCGGGGGTGGAACAGAGGTTGGAAGCGTTCCAGCAGGCGGGCGGCCGGGACGGGCCGAACCGACGCCACCGGAATGCCTGCGGGCTCGCTGAGCTCCACCAGCGCGTCGACCGCCACGGGCTCGGCGCCACGCAGCAGCAGCGGGTTCACGTCCACGCTCGCCACATCCGGCCGCTCGACCCCGAGTCGGCCGAGCCCCATCAGCAGCTCGATCAGCCGCTCCTCGTCCGCCGGCGGGTCTCCGCGAAACGGCCGCAGCAGGAGATGGCTCGTCCGCAGCCCCCGGATCAGGCGGCGGGCGCCCTCTCTCGAGAGCGGCGCCATCGCGAAGACAACGTCGCCGAGGGCCTCGGTGAGAATCCCGCCGAGGCCGAAGGAGACGCAGGGACCGAACTCCCGGTCCCGCACCAGACCGGCGATCAGCTCCCGCTTGCCCGACACCTGCTCCGCCACCAGCAGCCCCTGGAGGCCATCCTCGGGACGCGCGCGCGCCAGCAGATCTTCGGCGGCATCGCGCACGGCGTCCCGGCTGGCGAGGCCCAGCCGAACCAGATCCCGCTCGGTCTTGTGGGCGATGTGCTCGCCGCACAGCTTGAGGACCACCGGAAACCCGAGCTCGGCGGCGGCAACCATGGCAGCGTCCGCCCCCTCCACCAGTCGCTCCCGGGCCAGCGGCAGGCCGAACCCCGCCAACAGCTGCTTCGAGTCGTGCTCCGACAGCAGCCGGGATGCAGATTCCTGCGCCATGGCGCCACCATAGCGCGCCCCCCCGCACAGCTCTTATGCTCCCGGCTCCCCGCGCCGATGTAGCAGAGACGGGCGCAGGCGCGCGCCCGGCGGGAGCCCACCATGGACCAGCCCATCGGATTCGTGGACACCCTCGAGCACTCCTTCGGCCTGTGGATCGTCGACCCGATCTCCGCCGTGCTCTTCTTCGACCTCTGGTTCTGGGACGCGGCGGGAGCGGCCGGCCGGGAGATCCCGGCCGTGGTGCTCTGGCTGATCCTCGGCGCGCTCTTCTTCACCCTGCGCTTCCAGTTCGTGAACCTGCGCGCCTTCCGCCACGCCATCGCCTGCGTGCGCGGGCGCTACTCGAAGCCCGATGACCCGGGAGAGATCTCCCACTTCCAGGCGCTCTCGGCGGCGCTCTCCGCCACCGTGGGCCTCGGCAACATTGCCGGGGTGGCGGTGGCCGTGGGCCTCGGCGGGCCGGGCGCCGTCTTCTGGATGGTGGTGGCGGGCTTCCTGGGGATGAGCTCGAAGTTCGCCGAGTGCACGCTGGGGCAGATGTACCGGGTGACACGATCCGACGGACGCGTCTCGGGCGGCCCCATGCACTACCTGAAGCAGGGACTCGCCGAGCGGGGCTGGCGACGCACCGGCAGCGTGCTGGCCGTGATCTTCTCGCTCATGTGCATCGGCGGCAGCGTCGGCGGCGGCAACATGTTCCAGGCCAACCAGGCCTACGCCCAGGTCGCCTCGGTGGTCCCCTTCCTGGATGGGCGGCTGGGGGCCATCGTCTTCGGGCTGGTGCTCGCGTTCTTCGTGGGCCTCGTGATCCTCGGCGGAATCCGCCGCATCGGCGAGGTGGCCGGGGTGATCGTACCCTTCATGTGCAGCCTCTATGTGCTCTGCGGCCTCGCCATCCTGCTCGTCCACGCGGACGCGCTCGCCGCCGGATTCGGCGTCATCTTCCGCGAGGCCTTCTCGCCCACCGCCGTCGCCGGCGGCTTCGTGGGGGTGCTCATCCAGGGGTTCCGCCGCGCCGCCTTCAGCAACGAGGCCGGCGTGGGCTCGGCGCCCATCGCGCACTCTGCGGCGGCGACGCCGGAGCCCGTCCGCGAGGGAATCGTGTCTCTCCTCGAGCCCTTCATCGACACCGTCGTGGTCTGCACCATGACCGGACTCGTCATCGTGGTGACCGGCGCCTACGCCGACCCGCAGGCCGGCTCGGGGATCGCGCTCACCTCCCATGCCTTCGCCAGCGTCTTCCCGTGGTTCCCGGTGCTGCTCTCGATCACGGCGGTGCTCTTCGCCTTCTCCACCCAGATCTCCTGGAGCTACTACGGCGAGCAGTGCTGGGCCTGGCTCTTCGGGACCCGCTCGACTCTGCTCTACAAGGGCCTCTTCCTCTTCTTCGTCTGGTTCGGCGCGGTCTCCCAGCTGGCAAGGGTGATCGAGTTCTCGGATCTGAT
>JBDLIK010000644.1:0-2727 GCA_039714895.1 Myxococcota bacterium
AGACTATTCACGCTCTACAACTCCGGGGGCCAATCGACGGCCAGTCGATCTCGGATCGAAATCAAGAGATACGGGTCGAACAAGCTCGGAATTGATGGCGACTCCTTGTGGGCATACCACGCGGAAGCACTTCGCGCGGCTCTGGGAGAGGCCAAGACATCCTTGGTCTCGTATCTTGCAGAAGCAGACTGAGCCGGCCGCCTCAGGCGGGGCGGAGAGGAGCATCCGCTCCGCCGGGTAGTCGTCACAGCGTCCGCAGCCGCTCGAGCCATGCGCTGAGCATGTTCTCGGCCTCGGGTGACAAGATCGTCACGTTCATTCCGGTTGCACCCGCCTTCCTCGGCTCTGCCACTGCGAGGCAGAGTTTTCGCTCCGCCTCGAGCGCCTGCTCCACAACGTGATGGGCCGTGGCGCGCGAGAGCTCCGCGACCTTCTCGCGGGCCTGCTGCTGGCGCTGCCGGGCGGTCGCTGCAGTGTCCCGCTCATCGCTCTCGCGCGCCAGCGTCAACGCCTCGCGGAGCAACTTCGCTGCACGCTTCGCTGCGCTGACCCGGGCCTCGTGCTTGTGGAGGCTCGCCGCCTTCTTCCCCGCCGCCAGGGCTGACGCTGCCTGAGCTTCGGCGTCAGCGAGCTCGCGGCTCGCGGTGCGAAGGCGCTGCTCGGCGTCGAAGCAGTCTCGCTCCAGCTGCTCTGCGCGCCTCACGAGAAGACTCCAGGCCCGACGAAGGTTCCGTCCGGAAGCATGCCGCGGGGACGCACCCCCTGCTCCGTTCGCCAGGGTCGCCGCAGGATATCAAGGGAGTTGCCGGGATTGGGTCAGGAACGGAAGCTAGCGGAATCAGACGAGAAGCTGGTCGGGCCGGGGAGATTTGAACTCCCGACCTCCTGAACCCCATTCAGGCGCGCTACCAAGCTGCGCTACGGCCCGGCCATCTGGATGGGTAGCCTTCCCGGCGGCTTCCCTCAATCCCCCCGCGCGGGCCCTGCCTAGAGCAGGGTGCGGATGGTCTGGAGCTCCTCGCGGATGCGGCGGAACTCGGCGCGAACGTCCGGGTGGGTGTGGAGCTCGAGCTGGGCGCCCTCGGGGGCCGGTACCTCGGGGGCCGAGTCCCGGGCGGCGTCCCGGGCCCCGTCCACGCCCAGCTCCCGGAGGCGCCTGCGGGCCCCTTCGATGGTGAAGCGGTCCTGGTAGAGGAGCTTCTTGATGAGCTCGATGGTGTCGATGTCGCGTTTTCGATAGAGGCGCTGCTTGGAACGCGACTTGGCGGGGGACATCCACCGGAACTCGGACTCCCAGTAGCGCAGCACATAGGGCTTGATGCCCGTGATGCGGCTGACCTCGCCGATGCGGTAGTAGCGCTTCTCGGGAGTCGGATCCCGATTCTCGACCGCCATGCCCCCCTCCATCTGGCATCGACTCTGGCAGCTCGCTCGCGAATCCCGAGGATTCGCTTGCGGCGTCCGAGCTCCTAGGTGATGGGCTCGTCGCCGGAGTTCGTCGAAGCCTGCTCATTGTTCAGGATGTTCTTTAGCACGAGACTGGGCTTGAAGGTGAGCACCCGGCGCGCCTCCAGACGGATCTCCTCGCCGGTCTGGGGATTGCGGCCCTTGCGGGCGTTCTTCTCCCGAACCACGAAGTTGCCGAAGCCCGAGATCTTGACCTTCTCGCCGCGGGCGAGGGTCTCCTTCATGATGTGGAAGACCCGCTCCACCAGCTCGGCGGACTCCTTCTTGGAGAACCCGACGCGCTCGTAGATCTGCTCGACGATGTCCGCCTTGGTCATTCCTCTCCCCCTTCTCGACGCAGGGTGCCGCCGAAGCGCTGGGACAGCGTTCGGACCACGCGGTCCACGTGCTTTCCCACCTCGGCATCCTTGAGCGTCCGGTCCATGCGCTGAAAGGTGAGGCGGAAGGCGAGGCTCACCTGGCCCTCCGGCACCCCCTTGCCCTCATAGCGATCGAAGATCTCGACGGTTGCCAGGTCCCCCCCTCCCTGACGCCGAATCGCCTCGAGCAGCTCGCCGGCCGCCTGGTTGCGATCCACGAGGATCGCCAGGTCCCGGCGGACGCTCGGGTAGGGCGAGACCTCTCGATAGCGCATCGGCCGCTCGGGAAGCGAGCCGATTGCCTCGAGATCGAGCTCGGCGACCACACAGGGCGCCTCGATGCCGAAGGCGGCCGCTACGGCGGGGTGGAGACCCCCCAGGCTGCCCAGGCGCTTGCCCTCCGCCCGGATCCCGCACGCCGAGCCGGGATGGAGGAAGGGCTCCGAGGCGTCGGCTTCGAAGGTCGCAGCGCGACCCAACCGCGCCAGCAGGCGCTCCAGCCGGCCCTTGAGCTCGAAGAAGAGCGGCGCCTCGCCCACCGACTCCCAGGGGCCCCGGGGCTCGCCCCCGGTCAGGACCACGGCGAGGTGCGACGGCTCGTGGGGCAGCTCGTCTGTCTTGGAGCGCAGGAAGACGCGACTCACCTCGAAGACCGCCAGCCGCTCGACCTGGCGCGCCAGGTTCTCGCGCACCACCCGCAGCAGGGAGGGCAGCAGGCTGCTGCGCAGGTGGGACTCGTTCTCCACGATCGGGTTCTGCACCCGGATCGGCTCGCGCCGGGGATCGTCGCCGGCCAGTCCCAGACGATCGAGGTCGCGTGCGTCCACGAAAGGCAGGCAGAGGAGCTCCACCAGGCCCTCGGACTCGAGCGCGTCGCGGACCCGCTCCACGAGCCACCAGG
>JBDLIK010000645.1:0-2723 GCA_039714895.1 Myxococcota bacterium
CACAACCACTACGTGCAGGGCGATCACCTCTTCCAGGCGAACTACCGGGGTGGCGTTCGCGTGCTGCGCCTCGGCCACCTGGCGGCGGCCGAGCTGGCGGAGATCGCCTTCTTCGATACCTGGCCGGACGATGACGCCGCAGCGTTCTCGGGGGTGTGGAGCGTCTACCCCTACTTCTCGAGCGGCACCCTCGCTGCCAGCGACATCACGGCGGGCCTCTTCCTGCTGCATCCGCACCTCGAGGACGTGCCCGAGTGCGCCGACGGCATCGACAACGACTGGGATGGACTCGTCGATGCGAGCGCCGACCCGGGGTGCGCGGACGCCAGCGATCTCTCCGAGCAGGCCCCGAGCCTGCCCTGCGACGACGGCGTCGACTCGGACGGAGACGGACGCGCGGGCTTCCACCTGGATCCGGCCCGCCACGATCCCGGCTGTCGGCATCCGGGCTGGAGCACCGAGAGCCCCCACTGCCAGGACGGACTGCACAATGACACCGACGGACTGATGGATTTCGACGGCGGCCTCTGGGTGCACGGGGCGGCGCAGACCGCCCCGGACCCGGAGTGCGTGGGGCTACCGTGGCGGAAGAACGAGAGGGCGTCGAGACGCTGCGGGCTCGGCTTCGAGGTGGGGGGGATGGCCCTGCTGATCCTGATGGCGCGGCAGCGCGGGCGCCGCGGCCGCAGGAAGCTCGACTCTATCCGGAGCCGGGACCGGGCTGCATCGCCCCGCGCCTGACGCTCCGCAGCCACTGCCCCGATCGCTCGCGGACCCCGCGCAGGAGCTGCTGCGCCCACTGGAACTCCGCCGCCAGGATCGCGAGCCCAGCCGGAATCACCAGAAGGCCGGGCCCGGGGAGGACCAGCAGCACCAGACCTGCGAGGAGCACCAGCGCACCCGCGAATCCCACAAGGAGGCGTCGGGCCATCCGGTAGCTGGCGGAGAGGCGGGGTCGGTCGCTCATGCTGCCTCCGAAACGCTGGATGAAGCGCTCCAGCTGCAGAGATCGTGCCGGTCTCCGGAGGCGGGAGAACGAGCGAGGGCCGCCGGCCGAGGTCTTCCGGGGCCTTCCGGCGCAGTCCGCTCACTGCAGCTGCATGGGTCTCGCTGCAGCCTCATGGCTGCGCTCCCAGCCACTGGTCCAGGAAGCGGATGGCGTCGTCGACCTCGTCCCCGTCCCAGAGGAAGGTGGCGGCGTGGCCGAAGTCCGCCTCGCGCAGCTGGTGGGGAACGCCGGCCTCCCGGAGCGCCTCGGCCATGCGGCGGGCGTGGGAGACGTCGACCACCAGATCGCGGGTGCCGTGATAGAGGAAGATGGGCGAGTCGTCGGCGCTCACGTGCGTGATGGGCGAAGCCAGCGCATAGACAGAGGGGAGCTCGTCGGGACCTCCTCCCAGGAAGCGACGCACGACCGTGTTGGGAGGGAAGCGGCGCAGATCCGTGGGCGCACCGCCGAGGACGGCGGCCTGGATGCGCGAGGAGAGGGCCTCTCCGGCCGGGACCCCCTCCAGCCCATCGGCAGGCGCGGTGGTGGCGAGCAGGGCCACGAGATGAGCGCCCGAGGAGTAGCCGAAGCCACCGATGCGGTCGGGGTCGAGGCGCAGCTCCCCGGCGTTTCCCCGCATCCAGCGGACGGCGGCCTTGCAGTCGTGGATCTGGGCGGGAAAGCGATGCTGCGGGGCGAGGCGATAGTCGACGCTCACGGCCGCGTAGCCCGCCTGGGCCAGGCGCTCGGAGATGCCTCGCATGCGCGAGCGGCTGCCGCGGGACCAGCTGCCGCCGTGGACCACCAGGACCCCGGGATGGGGCCCGTCCCCGGCCGGACGGCGGACGTCGGCGCGGAGCTCCCGCCCCCCGGGCCGCGCGTAGACCAGTCCGCGCTCCAGCGAGGTCCCGGAGGACTGCGCGTCCTGACGCGGGACGGGTTCTGTCGCGCCGGGTGCACCCAGGAAGAGCAGAGCGGCCGCGCATGTGGGGATGAGGCCTCGACCCGCGCCGCAGACGGTCTGCATCCATTCCTCCTGCCGGTGATACGTCGGAGCACCCGGAAGGGTTCTTGACTCGGTGACCCGCCCCAGCGCATGATCGCGCGCCACGGGAGGAGGGCCCCAGTGAGCTCTGCGAACCCGGCTCCCCCGCGCAGCGGCCTGCTCCTCACCCGGGTGAGCGTTGGGCTGCTGCTGCTGCTGGGCACCTTTTTGATCCTGCGCTCGTTCATCGTGCCGATCCTCTGGGCCTCGGTGGTGGTCTTCATGACCTGGGGGCTCTACGAGCGCGCCTGCCGGATGAGCGGCCGGCCCCAGCTGACGGCGGGGCTCTTCACCCTGTCCGTGCTGCTCCTGTTCGGGATTCCATCGCTCTGGGTGCTGATCTCCCTCGCAGAGCAGACCGCCGGCCTGGTGCGAGCCGCCCAGGGATGGATCTCCGCCGGGGCCCCGCTCCCCGGCTGGCTCATGGACATCGGCTGGCTCGGACCCCGCATCGAGGAGCTGCGGAGCCAGGCATTGCAGGGCACGGGTGAGCTCGGCCCCCACCTGGTGCGTCTGGGACGCGGACTCTCCGAGCAGCTGATCGGGGTGGCGCGAGGGGCCGTGCAGAGCGCCCTCTCCTTCCTGATCACCCTGGTGACCGCCTTCGTGCTCTACGTGAACGGTCGAAACGTCGTGGAGGGAGCGCGCCGCCTCATGCTCCACATCTTCCCCGATCGCCCTCCCGACTTC
>JBDLIK010000646.1:0-2714 GCA_039714895.1 Myxococcota bacterium
ACTGGCTGTCGGTGACGGGCATCGGTCTGCTGGCGCTCGTTCTTCTGGCCCACGCGGCCTGGGCGATCCGCGCGGCCCTGCGGGCGTCCGGGTCCGACGGGCCGCCGGCGCGACGGGAGCCCCCGCGCAACCTGGTGCTCGAGGCCGAGCGGCTGGCCGATGAGGGCCGCTTCCTGGACGCAGCCCGTCGCCTGGAGCACGCGGTCCTCGAGGACCTGATGGGCTGGGGGGCGCTTTCGCTCGGCCGTGGCGATGCGAACCGCGTGCTGCGCCGGCGCATCGACGCCGCGCCCTTGCCCGAGCCCGAGCGCCGCGAGCTCCTGGAGCTGCTCGACCGCCTGGAGACCCGGCTGTTCCGGGATCCCGAGGAGGACGCCGATCTCTACCGAGGCTGGCTGCGCCTGCACGGTCGCCTGCCGGGGGCGCCTGCGTGATGCGGCCGCGCTCCCTGCTGGCGGCGTTCGTCGTGCTGGCCGTGGTCGGCCTCCTGCTGCGCGAGGATCCGCGCCGTCTCGGCGCGACCAGCTTCGGCCAGGTGCCGAGCGGGCAGGGGGCGCTCTTCGAGCTCTGGCAGGCGCTGGGTCTGTTCGTCCCGCGCAGCTACGAGCCCCCCGAGCTGCTGCCGGTCGGCCACAGCATCTGGTGGATCGAGCCCAGCGGTCTGTGTGACGCCCCGGCAAGCGGGCCGGAGGACGACGCCGCGGCCGACTCCGGTCCGGGGGCGGGGGCCGGGCTCGCGGCCTTCGTCGAGGCCGGCGGGACCGCCGTCATCCTGCTCGCTGCGGGTCTCACCCTGTTCGGCGCGCCGGGACGCGAGCCCGCCCCCACGCCGTGCCCGGGGCTCGCCGGCCTCGCCCTCCCGGCGCGAGACCTCGAGGGTCGGCCAGACGCGGTCGTCGAGTCCGAAGAGGCGGCCGAGGGCGAGGACGGGGTGGCCTGGCCCGCGGTGGAGGAGGACGTCGTCCAGACGGTCGAGGGGGACCTCCTCCCGGCCCCGCGGCAGCTGGAGATGCCGCGCCTGGTTTCCTTCGCCGAGGCCGGCGGCTGGCGAGTGCGCGCCCGGGTGGAGGGACGGCCCCTGGTGCTGGAGCGCAGCCTCGGCCAGGGCCGCCTGGTGGTGGGATCGGATGCCAGCTTCACCCGCAACCGCTGGCTCGGCGCCGCGGACGCGGCCCCCCTGGTGATGGATCTGGTGCGCGCCTACGGGATCGAGGGTCTGGACGAGCGCGCTCATGGCCTGCGCTTCCCCGCCCGGGACCTCCCCGCCGTGCTGGCCGGCTCGGCGGCCATGCCGGTCTTCGCAGGGGTTGTGTTGCTGGGCGCGTTGGTGTTCTGGCGCGGGACCGCGCGGCCCGCGCCGATCCCCGAGCCTCCCGATGCCGGCGCTCCCACCCTCGACGAATTCGTGGACTCTCTCGCCGGCCTCTACGGTCGCTCCCGCGATCATCCGCGCCTGGCCGAGCGCTACCGGGAGGTCTCGCTGGCCCGCCTGCGCCGGAAGCGGGGGCTGCCCGCCGACACCTCTGGGTCCGCGGTCCTCGAACGGCTCCGGCGGCAGGGCCGGCTGGACGCGGCGGCCCTTGCCGAGCTCGCAGGGCCGGCGTCCGCCTCGAGCGCGGCCGAGCTGCGGCGCCGGTTCGCGCGATTCGATGCACTGGTGGAGGAGGGAGGTCGGTGAGGGAGACACCGCTCGACGTCGGCCCGGTGGCCGAAGGCTACGCGAGATTGCGCGAGCAGGTGGGGTCCGTCGTCGTAGGACAGGAGCGGGTGTTGCGGCAGCTCTTCGTGACGCTCTTGTGCTCGTCCCACAGCCTGGTGGAGGGGGTGCCCGGCGTCGCCAAGACGCTCCTGGTCCGCACCCTGGCCGCGGCGATCGGCGTCCGCTTCGGACGCGTCCAGTTCACCCCCGACCTCATGCCCAGCGACGTGATCGGCACCACCATCCTCGATGCCGGTGCGGTGCGCTTCCGCCCGGGGCCGCTGTTCACGGACCTGCTGCTCGCGGACGAGATCAACCGGGCCTCCGCCAAGACCCAGGCGGCGCTGCTCGAGGCGATGCAGGAGGGCGCCGCCACGGTGGACGGCGTGCGCCACGAGCTCGGCCCCTGGTTCTGCGTCTTCGCCACCCAGAACCCAGTGGAGCACGAGGGCACCTATCCGTTGCCCGAGGCCGAGCTGGACCGGTTCCTCTTCAAGGTGGTGGTGGACTATCCCGGCGAGGTCGAGGAGCTCGAGATCCTGACCCGCTACCACGGTCTGGAGCGCGAGCCCCTCCCCGACGAGCCCGTGCTCGACCCGGGGACCCTCGCGCAGCTGCGAGACCTCGCCAGCCGGGTGATCGTCCGGCCGGAGCTCATGACCTACGTGAGTGCCCTGGTCCGGGCGACGCGGGCGGATGCCGACTACGCGCTCGGGGCGTCGCCCCGCGCCGGCGTGATGCTGCTGCGTGCAGCGAAGGCCCACGCCGCCCTCGAGGGACGTGACTACGTGCTGCCCGAGGACGTTCAGGAGATGTGCCGGCCCGCCTTGCGCCACCGGGTGAAGCTCGACCCCGCCGCGGAGGTCGACGGGCTCACCCCCGACGCCGCCGTCGAGCGGACGCTGCGGGGCGTGACGGTGCCCCGGTGAGGATCACCCCGGACCCGCGGCTGCTCCGGCTCGTGGCCGCCTGGCTGGTCGGGGCCCTGGCGGCCGTGGCCTGGCCCTGGCTGCTG
>JBDLIK010000647.1:0-2707 GCA_039714895.1 Myxococcota bacterium
TCGACGAGAAACTCCGCGGGCGTCAATCCGACGTGCGGATTCTCCTCGAGATCCAGAAAGGCGATCCCGGGCTCCGCGCGTCGAAGCTGATCCAGCTCTGGATCCGCGACTTCCGTAAGCGGCATCTCGATCTCGAGCGCCAGAATGACGCCGATGTCGCGACTGGCGAGTATCGTCGTCAGCGCTTCCCGGAAGGCCGGATCAGGCGATATCACTGCCGCCTTGACCGGCAATCGAGAGCCAGCGTTCTGGTACTGCGTCGTGTCGTTGCTCATTCCAACCCCGCGCCTTCGCGCGCATTACGTCTCACCACAACAACAACCCTCCCACCGGTGTTAGTTCTGAGAGCCCTGGTCTTGGAGGCCCCAGGGCTGTTTCCAGTCGTAGGGCTCGGCCTTGTCGATCTTGAGCTCGTCGTTGCGCTGCCACGTATCGGCCTCGCCCGTGGGCA
This sequence comes from Myxococcota bacterium, assembly GCA_039714895.1. GTDB lineage: Bacteria > Myxococcota_A > UBA9160 > UBA9160 > DASRUS01 > JBDLIK01. The sequence continues at coordinate 452 of JBDLIK010000647.1, forward strand.
GCGGCGGTGCCTCGTCCAGCGGCTCGACCAGCCGCGGCGTCACCAGCACCAACAGCTCCGTCCGGTTCTGCCGGAATTCCTCCGACTTGAACAGGTAGCCCAGGATCGGGATGTCCCCCAGAATCGGGACCTTCGTGATCGCCTTGGCCATCGAGTTGTCCACCAGACCCGCGATCGCGAACGTCTGCCCGTCGGCCAGCTCCACCGTCGTCTGCGCACGGCGCGCCAGCAGCGAGGGGATCAGGAAGCCCGCGATCTGCGTCGCGTTCGCGAAGTCCAGCTGCGAGACCTCCGGCCTCACCTCCAGCCGGATCATCCCCGAGTTCGTGATCACCGGCTTGAAGTTCAGCCGGATCCCGAACTCCTTGAACTGGATCGTCACCGCGTTGGACGCCGTCCCCCCCTGCAACACCGGGTAGGGGAACTCACCCCCCGCCAGGAACGACGCACTGTCTCCGCTCGCCGCCAGCAGGCTCGGCTCCGCCAACGACCGGAACAGACCCCGCTGCTGCAGCATCTTGATGAACGCGCCCAGCCCCGAGGGCTGGTGGAAAATGAAGAAGTTCACCGCCTCACTGACGACCTGCGTGAACTCGAACGGGTTGTCCGCGATCCCCCGACCTTCGGTATCACCTCCGCCCCCGCGCTGCTGGCCCGTCGTACTCGCGATGCTCCCGGAGCCCAGCACCGACTTCACGCTCGACCCGTCGTAGATCAGCAGCTCCGTGCCCAGCTCCTGCAGCGCGTTGCGGCTTACCTCCGCAAACCGCACCTGCACCAACACCTGGCTCGGCCTCGGCACCGCTATGTGGTCCAGCACCGTCACGCCCTCGCCCAGTCCCCGCGCCACCAGCACCGCACGCTGCGCCATCCGCGGGTCCTCCACCTCCCCCTCCAGGATCACCGTGTTGCCCACCGCCCGGGCCCGGATGTCCTCGCCCGGAAACAGCGTCCGGAACTCGCGCTCCAGCATCGGCGCATCCGCCGTCACCCTGATCGAGTAGACCGCTCGGCCCCCCGCTCGGTCCCACAGCAGCAGCGACGTCGTCCCCGCCGCCTTCCCGTTCACCACCACCTCACGCGCCGATACCACCACCGCATCCGCGATGTCCGGATTGCCGATCGACACCCGGTCCAATACCGCTCCGTGCATCACCACCGATGAATTGCCCACCGGCACCCTGAGCACCGTCGTCGGCTCCACCTGCTGCGCCAACAGATCCTGCGGAAAGGCGAGCAAGACCATGGCAGCGAGCAGCGCGGGCAAGAGCCGCCTGACGCTTATCGGCCTGTCGAAAAACACCACATCGAGCCTCATCAACCTCCTCCTCCCTCGACCGTCGAGGTGGAAGCCTCAGGCCCGCGGAACACCCGGACCTGTATCCCCGAAGGACGGCGCGGTCCGCTCGAGACCGGCCGCTGCGTGGTGATCAGGCTCCTGGATCGGATTCCCTTCGTCTCGACCGTGTCGAGATCCAGTCCGTTGCGGAGAGCCAGCTGGATTCGGCCCTTCGAGGAGGAGAGCGCGAGCTTCTCGCCCTCATCGGGCGTGACGACCAGGGTCACGACCGTGACCGTCTGCGGCTCGCCCTGCTCGTTCTCCTGCACGGTCTGACCGGCGGCCAGGACCGTGATGTTCTGCAGGATGAGCTTCGTCGTGGGCTCTTCGTACTTGGCCAACTGGTCGACCGTGACGAGCACGTCCACACGCGTGCCGGGCAGGACGAAGCCGGCCACGCCGATCACCTCGTCCACCTTCACGCTCATCGCGCGCTTGCCTGGGGGGATCGTGATCGTGAGACCGCCTCCGGCCTCCTTGAGGGCGAGCTTGTTCGTGAGAAGAGGCTCGTTGGCGCGAACCGGCGTGAGAAGCCCGCGGCCCACGACCTCGGCCGGCGAGCTCGAGTAGCCGAGCGGCATGTTGCCGGACGGCCAATCCACCTGCTTGATGTCGGCGGGCGTGATGACCCGCCCGATCTGCATGTCCCGCGAGGCGACAATGACCTGAGAGGACGCCGGCTCCGACGCCACGGCCACGCCAGAGGCGCCGGACGACCGCAGGTAGGTGAACGAGAGGTATGCAGCCAGGCCGCCGCATATGAGGGCCAGACCGAGCACCAGCGTCATGTTCTTTCTTTTCATTGTGCCCCGTGCCTATTCGTTGCGCATGGTTGAGATCGTGGAGAGCACCACGGACCCGGGCGCACCGCCACAATCGGTGCAGGCGAGCGCGATGACCGGGCCGACGAATCGGAA
>JBDLIK010000648.1:0-2707 GCA_039714895.1 Myxococcota bacterium
CGCGCCCCGGCGTCGCTCGCGGCCGACCTGCAGTCCCGTGCGCACGCGGCACTTCACGATCCCGGTGCACGACTCCCAGTCACGCGTCGACCCCTTCGGTCGTAGTGCTCCCACGCCCCGCGGGGCGCACCCGCGCGGTACTCGCCCCGCGCTGCGAGCATCCCATCCTCGTAGTGAAAGGTCCACGTTCCGACGCGGAGTCCGCGCGCGTCCGTCTCTCCGCTGGCCCGCGGTGTGCCGTCGGGCCAGGCCGCGTGCGCGTCCGGGGGGCACGCGGCCTCGGCCAAGTGCCGAGCACCCGCTCCTTCGTGCTCCCCGCGGCACCAGGGGGCGAGGGCCTCGAGGCGTAACGCCGAGTCGCGCAGTGATCCCTCCAGCAGCAGCCCGCCCTCCGCCGCCCTTCGCGCTCCGTGCTCGAGGCCGTAGCTCGGGTGGTAGAAGCTGTAGGAGGGACCGTAGCTCTTGAGCAGCCACAGGCGTGCGTTCCAGGCGAGCTCGCGCGAGAAGGCGAAGCGACCCTCGGTGTCGGTACGCGCCCAGCGTGCGTGCAGCTCGGGCTGGGGGCCTCCCATCCTCCCAGCACCGCGGTACCACTCGATCACCTCGGCGCCGCGAAGGGGCTCGCCGGTGTCCCGGTCGCGGACGCGTCCCTGGGCGGCGTCGAGGACGAAGGGGCCGAGGCTGGGCACGCAGCCTGTGAGCATACCCACGGTGAGCAGCCCGCCGACCCAGCCGAGCACGATGCCCGTTCGCCCCACAGCGCGAGGCTAGCAGGCTGCCTTCACCTCGCAGCAGGGGTGAGGTCACGTGGGGGCGTCCCGCACGGGGCGTCGAGTCAGAGAGATTCCGATCTCCCGGGGAGGAGGGCGGAAGACCCAGCGTCAGCAGGCCGGATGCGTTCGACAGTCCTTCTTGTCCAAGCAGTCGACCTTGCCGTCGCCGTCGTTGTCGATGCCGTCGTCGCAGATCTCCGCAGCGACCGCCTTCGCGCAGGCACCGTCTTCGATCGAATCCCCAAGTGCGGACCCACGAGCCAGCAGCTTCGTTGAAGACGTCCTATGGACAGCGCGGCCGATCCACCCCCGAGGCCCCGCCAACGCGCTCGCTCGGCCGCGCTGCCCATGGAACCCTCTTCCTCTTCAGCCGTACCGAAAACGCAGCCTCTTTCTCCGATGCCCGATCACCCCCCGCGACGGAATCATGAACGCTGCCGCCCAAGGGTCTCGCGGCCTGCGAGATCGTCCACGAACTGTCGCGCGGTGCGGCCCGAGCGGGTGGAGCGCTCGAGAGCGAAGCGCAGCGCCTCGGCGCGCAGGGTCTCGGAGTCGAGGCGTAGGCCGGCCTGCTTCGCGTAGTGCTCCACGATGGAGAGATAGGTGTCCTGGTCGAAGCCGAAGAAGCCGAGCACGAGCCCGAAGCGATCCGAGAGCGCCAGCTTCTCGTCCAGCGCCTCGCCCATGCGCAGCTCTCCCTCGGGGGTGAGCCGGGCCTGCAGGTTCTCCTCCATGCGCTCGGGGAGGAGGTGGCGACGATTGCTGGTGGCGACGATGAGCACGTTGGCGGGCGGGGCGGCGAGGCTCCCCTCGAGAGCCGCCTTGAGCTCCCGGTAGCGCGTCTCCCCGGCGTCGAAGGAGAGATCGTCGCAGTAGATCAGGAAGCGCTGGGGCGCAGGACGCAGCTGATCGAGAACGTCCGGCAGGTGCAGCAGGTCGTCCTTGTGGACCTCCACGATGCGAAGACCCCGGGAGCCGAAGCGGCCGAGCAGGCCGCGGACGGCGGAGGACTTGCCGGTTCCTCGCTCGCCGAAGAGGAGCACGTGGTTCGAGGGGAGTCCCTCCAGGAACTGCTCGGTGTTCGCAACCAGCCGCTCGAGGGGCAACGCGACTCCCCTCAAGTCGTCGAGGTCGAAGAGCGCGGGCTCCGGGATCGCCACCAGGTGTCCGGGTCCGTGGCGCGCCTCCCAACGGAAGGCGAGGACCTCCTCGAAGCGCCGGGGGTCGGCGGGCTCGGGAAGCTGGCTGCGCAGCCAGTGCTCCGCCAGGCCGAGCAGCCGCTCGACCCGCCCCAGGATTCCGCGCAGGCGTGCCATGGGCCCGGATTGTAGACTGGTCCCGTGCAGATGCCGGAGCTCGCCGAGACCGGGGGGGTGCGCGGCTGGCGCGGTGGAGACGCGGGCGAGGTCCTCCTCCATCTCGAGCAGGGTGTGGCCTCGGTGGCCGTCGCCCGGGACGGCTGCGTCCGGATCCGGGCCATCGGTGAGACCCGGCTTCCCCCGGACCCCGGACCCGCTCTCGGCCGGGAGCCGTGGCGCCCGGCGCCCGCGGAGCCCTACCGCCGGGACGAGGGCGGGGTGGAGCTCTCCTTCGAGGGTCCCGAGGGCTGCATCCAGGTCCAGATCGACGCGGCACCCCTTGCGATCCGGGTGCTCGATCGTGCGGGCCGCTGCCTGGCCGGGCTCTCGGGACTCGCGCTCGGAGAGGAGGGGGCGGCGCGGATCGACCTTGCGGCGGACCCACGCTCCCACTACTTCGGATTCGGCGAGAAGGGCGGGCCTCTGGACAAGCGCGGGCAGAGGCTGCTGATGCGCAATCAGGCCACCGGGGTGCGCGGGCAAGCCGATCCCCTCTCCCTCTCGATTCCCTTCTTCGTCGAGCTGGGCCGGTCGGACGTCCGCAGGGGGGGAGCGCTGGCCACCGGCTTCCTGCTC
>JBDLIK010000649.1:0-2706 GCA_039714895.1 Myxococcota bacterium
ACGCACGTAGAGCGTGACGCTGTGGCTGTCCCGCAGCACCTCCACCGGAACGAACTGGCCGGCCTCGCCTGCGGCGGTGGCGCGGCGCAGCTCGCCCACCCCGTAGATCCGCTCCCCGTCGTATCGCAGGATCGTGTCCCCCCGCTCGAGGCCGGCACTGCTGGCGGGCGAGCTCTCGAGCACGTCGGTCACGAGCACCCGGTTGGGCTGGCCGGTGGCATAGAGCAGGGCATCGTAGTCGTCGTCGCCGAGGCCCTCCGCGAGAGCCAGGGCCAGGCCCTGTTGCTCCTGGCGATGGCGGGGGCTCGACCCCCAGCCCTCCCGGGTTGCGAGGTCGCGCAGATAGAGCTTCTCCATCTCGAATTCTTCCCAGCGATTTCGCAGCCGCTCCGCTTCACGAGGATCGAAGCCCACCCGGACCAGGGCCTCCACGTCGAACCCTCGGCCCGTCGCCAATGCCGCTGCTTCGTTCTCTCCGCCCTCCTCAGTCGCCGAGGCGCTGCTGTCGGTCTCCTCGTCACTCGGGGCGTCCGGGGTCAGCACTGCGCCGGAGCGGCCGAGGGCTTCCCGCAGCTCGGCCAGCTCGCTCGCGAGCTGCTTGCGCGCGGCGATCTCGGCTTCGAGGGCTGCAAGATGCCCCGTCCACTCCGGGTCGCTGGCGCGCCCCGGTCGCGTCCGCGCGGAGCCCGTCGCGGAGTCACTCTCCCACCCGCGAACGCGGGCCTGGTTCGTGACCAGCCAGACCAAGCTGGCGGCGGTGGCACCGATCACGAAGGCGGCCAGGAGCCCGGTTCGGGTACGCCGCGCTCCCGGCGAGTCCTGCCGCGGCGGAGATCCCACCCAGGCAGACTACGGGGCTCGTCCCCGATCCGCCACGACCCCCCCGGGATCCTCGACGGGCCCCGAGCGGGTGTGATCCCGCTTCCCAAGCCCCCGGCCCCAACCGGCCGATGAGCAGGGCTGCGCTTCCGGCGGATTCCGGTTGCACAGGAGTTGCAGGTGGATGAAAAGACGTGGGCGATTGCGATCCTGATCCTGCTCCTGATGGGGCTCCTCGAGCGCTACGCTCCACGGCGGAAGTCGGGGCGTTCATGGGAGGATCGGCCCATCACCGCCCGCATCGCCCGGACGATCCGGCGGGTGCGTCCCCTGCGGCGTACCGAAGCGTCTGCCGACCCTCCTGGCTCGAGCGACAAGCGCAAGCGCAATCCGGGAAACGTCTGGGAGCGGGAGCAGAAGCAGCACCACCCCATGGAGCAGGGCTCCGACTGACGTAGACTGACGGTCTCCGGTAGCCGCCGGATTTCATCGGAGGTGACCATGGGATCGCTCGGCTTCTCCCACGTCGGTCTCGCGACCCGCGACATGGAGGCGACGCTCCACTTCTACGGGGACGTCCTCGGGCTGCCCCCGGTGCGCTGCGACATCATCAAGGTGGTGGAGGGGGGTGAGATCCAGCACGTCTTCTTCGACGCGGGGCGCGGGCAGCTGATCGCCTTCATGGGTCCGAGAGGCGTCCGCGGCATCCCGGAGGACTACGACGCGGGCATCAACCGGGGCCTCGGCCTGCCCGACGGCATGGTCCACTTCGCCTTCGAGGCCGGATCGCCCGAAGCCCTCGAGGAGAAGCGCGCCGAGCTGGTTGCCCAGGGCGTGCGCGTGACCCAGGTGGTGGACCACGAGTGGTGCCGGTCGATCTACTTCAAGGACCCCAACGGCATCGATCTCGAGTACTGCGCCGTGACCCGCGAGCTCGGCGAGGACGATGCCCGCATGCAGCTGCGAGCGGAGATGAGCATGCGGAAGCGTCCCGCGTCTCGGCGCTTCCAGGAGTCATGATCCGGGATCCCGAGCCGATCGCGACCCACGAGGTGCTGAACCAGCCTCCTCCGCTGCAGGACCTCGATGCCTTCGGGCAGGACGCGGCCCTGCAAGAGGCGCTGCAGCGTGAGGGTGCCGGCTGGATCGAGGCGGAAGCGCGGGATCTCGGCCGCCAGGTCTGGAGCGAGCCCGTACAGCGGTGGGCGCGGCAAGCGAACCGTCACGACCCGGAGCTCCTCACCCACGACCGCTTCGGCCACCGTATCGACGAGGTCGAGTACCACCCGGCCTACCACGAGCTGCTGCGCCTCGGCGTCGGCGCGGGTCTCCACAGTCTCCCCTGGCTGCGACCGGGCCCGGCGGCCCACGTCGCCCGCGCGGCCCTCTACTACCTCTTCAACCAGGGGGAGAACGGAACCGCCTGCCCCATCACCATGACCTTCGCCGCGGTGCCCGCCTTGCGCGCCCAGCCGGAGCTCGCCCGCTGGTGGGAGCCGCGCATTCTCGCACGCAGCTACGACCCGCGCTTCGTCCCGGCCGATGCCAAGAGTGGGGTGATGCTCGGCATGGCGATGACCGAGAAGCAGGGCGGCTCGGACGTGCAGTCCAACACCACCACGGCCCTGCCCGTGGGTGGCGGGGGCCCGGGTGGCGAGTACGAGCTCACCGGCCACAAGTGGTTCTGCTCCGCACCCATGTCCGATGCCTTCCTGACCCTGGCCCGGACCGGCCGTGGCCTCTCCTGCTTCCTGGTGCCCCGGTTCCTCCCGGACGGCAGCCGCAACCCCTTCTTCCTCCAGCGCTTGAAGGACAAGCTCGGCAACCGCTCGAACGCCTCCAGTGAGCTCGAGTACCGGGGCACCCGGGCGTGGATGATCGGAGAAG
>JBDLIK010000650.1:0-2701 GCA_039714895.1 Myxococcota bacterium
TGGCTGCTGGCGGAGGCCGGCGGGATCGGCGAGCTGGGCCAGGCGGTGCTGGAGGTGCGTCCGGACGCGGCGCGGGTGCCGGATTCCCAGGAACGCGCCAACTGGGCGAGCACCATCGTTCTGCTGGGTCTGGCCAGCGTCGTCTACCCCCAGGCCATCCAGCGGATCTACGCGGCGCGGGATGGGAAGACCCTCCAGCGTTCGCTCGCTCTGATGACGTTCATGCCGCTCACCACGACCCTGGTGGTCACGCTGATCGGCCTCGCAGCCATCCCGCGGGTGGAAGGGCTCGGCAGGGTCGAGGCGGATGCGGTGATGCCCCTGCTGCTGGGACAGTGGTCGGAGGCGGGACCGCTCGCGGCCGCGGCCGCGCTGGTGGTCTTCATGGGCGCACTGGCCGCGATCATGTCCACCGCCGATTCCGTGCTCCTTTCGCTCGGCTCGATCGTGGCCGGGGACCTGCTCGGGGGCTCGGGGCGCGCCAGCCATACCACCCGACTCGGCAAGCGGGTGGCCGCCTGGGTGATGGCGGCTGTGGCGCTGCTGGCGTTGGTCAGCCGCGAGGTGACGCTCTGGGGTCTGATCGAGCTCAAGATGGAGCTCCTGATCCAGTGCGTGCCGGTGTTCCTGGTGGCCATCCACTGGCGCGGCATGCGGGCCGGTCCGTGCCTGCTGGGCGCCGGGGTCGGGGCGGTGCTGGCGGTGGGAGCCGGGCTCGCCGGTGTGAAGCGCATCGAGGGCGTCCATCTCGGCGTGATCGCACTGGCCGTGAACCTGGCCATCGCCGTGTTCTTCTCGGCGGCGGTCTCCCGGAGGCCTGCGGCGTCCGCGGCCTGGCCGGGCTGAGCGATGGGTTGCGAGGGCGGTAGGGGCCGGCGATGGGTTCAGGCCCGCTCATCCGAAGGCCTTGACGCTCGCCGCGCCCCGCGCATCCTTTCTCCCGAGCGGACCCGGCGTGGAACCCACCCGGAGAAGACGCCGTCCAACAGGGTGCCCCTCGCACCCGGGAGATCTTCATGAAGCGCGTGTTCCTGTTCCTGGCCACCAACCTCGCCATCCTCGTCGTTCTCGGTGTCGTGCTCCAGCTGCTGGGATTCTCCGGGTTCCTCGACGAGCAGGGCATCGGTCTCGATTACCCGTCGCTGCTGCTGTTCTGCGGGGTCTTCGGCATGGGGGGCTCCTTCATCTCGTTGGCCATGTCCAAGTGGATCGCCAAGCGCATGACCGGGGCGCGTGTCATCGAGCGCCCGGGATCCCCCGCGGAGGAGTGGCTGGTGGAGACCGTGCGCCAGCTCTCCGGGTCGGCGGGCATCGGCATGCCCGAGGTGGCCATCTTCGACTCCCCTCAACCCAACGCCTTCGCCACCGGAGCCCGCCGGGACAAGGCCCTCGTCGCGGTCTCCACGGGCCTTCTCCAGGGCATGGATCGCGCGGAGGTCACGGCCGTGCTCGGCCACGAAGTGAGCCACGTGGCCAACGGCGACATGATCACCCTGACGCTCATCCAGGGCGTGGTGAATACGTTCGTGCTGTTCCTGGCCCGCGTGATCGGCTTCTTCGTCGACCGGGTGGTGCTGCGCAACGAGCGCGGCCTCGGGATCGGCTACTTCGTCACGGTGATCGTCACGCAGATCCTGCTCACCATCCTGGCGAGCACCCTCGTCCTGTGGTTCTCCCGGCGCCGGGAGTTCCGGGCGGATTCCGGCGGTGCGCGGCTGGCTGGGCGCGAGGGCATGATCGCCGCGCTCGAGCGTCTCAAGACCGTCGCGGATCCGCAGCCCCTGCCGGAGCAGATGGCGGCCTTTGGCATCTCTGCAGGGGCCAAGGCCGGTCTCATGCGGCTGTTTGCGAGCCACCCGCCGCTGGACGAGCGCATCGCAGCCCTGCGCCGGGCCGCCTAGCGGGCCGGGGGCTTGGCCCCCGGCCAACGGCTGTGCCTCCACGAAGCCCGGAGTGTGCGGCCGTGAAAGGAGAAAGACCGTGTACGAGCAGATCCTCTTCGACGTCGAAGAGCCGATGGCGACCCTCCGGCTCAATCGCCCCGAGCAGCTCAACGCCTGGACGGATCAGATGGCCACCGAGGTGAAGCACGCCATCGCCCGGGCCGAGGAGGACCCGGCGGTGGTCGCCATCGTCATCACCGGGGCCGGGCGCGGCTTCTGCGCCGGCGCCGATCTCCAGGGGCTCAAGAGCCTCAGCCAGGGGGAGCGCCGCTCGGGGGCCCAGGAGGGTCTCGAGGCGGATCCCGGCGATCCGGAGGTGGGCGCGTCGTTTCGCGGCGCCTACACCTACCTGATGTCCGTGCGCAAGCCGGTGATCGCAGCCGTCAACGGTCCCTGCGCGGGGATGGCGGTGCCGATCGCCCTGGCCTGCGACCTCCGCTTCGCTTCGGACCGCGCCGTGTTCACCACGGCCTTCTCCCGCCGCGGGCTGGTGGCCGAGTGGGGCATCAGCTGGCTGCTGCCGCGGCTCGTGGGGTGTGGCCGAAGGGCTCAAGCGCGATCGCGACCTGCCCGATGACGCCTTCGCCTGGACTACCACGAATCAATCGCTTTATCGGTGGAACCTGGCATTGTTAATTGCCTCCGACATGCTTCCTGGGATTAGCAATGACCTTTCGAGGCAATTTAGTGGCTATTCCAACATCTCCGAACTGGTTGACGATTTGAGCTTGGCCCTGCTGGGCGCCCAATTGCCGAAC
>JBDLIK010000651.1:0-2697 GCA_039714895.1 Myxococcota bacterium
CGTCGAGTCGCGCCCCTTCCACGCCGAGGAGGTGGAGCTGCTGCGCACCTGTGCCCAGCTGCTGGCGCCGGTGGTGAGCGTCGCCCAGCTCCTGAACTTCGTGGGCCAGACCGAGGAACAGCGGGCGCGTGTGGTGGACGAGCTCTCTCGCTCGGGCTTCCCGCTCTCGGGGCGAACGCCGGTCCGGGCCGACCACAACGTCGAGATCAAGGGCACCGCCACCTCCCGCGGAATCGCCATCGGCCCGGTGCATCTCCTCGAGGATCCCCTCGACCTCTCCCACGTCAGCTACGAAGCCAGCCAGGATCCCGCCCAGGAGAAGGCGGACCTGCTGGCCGCCCTGGTGGAGGCCCGCCGGGAGCTCGACGACATCCGGGAGGAGGTCGGCGAGCGCTTCGGGGTGGAGTTCGCCGCCGTCTTCAACACCCACATCCAGATCCTGGAGGACCACGGCTTCGTGAGCCGGCTCGAGAGTGAGGTCGCGGCTTCGGGCAACGGGCTCGTGGCCCTGCGCAGGGTCCAGAAGGAATACCTCCAGCTCTTCGAGGGCATCGAGGACGCCTACTTCCGCGAGCGTGGGAGTGACGTCCAGGATGTCGTCCGGCGCGTGATGGCGAAGCTCCTGGGCGTGCGGCACCACAACGTGCCGCTGTCCGAGGGCGCGGTCGTGGTAGCGGAGCACATCCTGCCCGCCCACTTCGCGCTGCTCGGGATCGAGAAGATCGGCGCGCTGGTCTCGGCGCACGGAGGTCCCACCTCCCACGGATCGATCTTTGCCAGGAACCTGGAGATCCCGGCGGTGACCGGCGTGGCGGGGATCCTCTCGGTGACCCGTCCCGGCGAGATCGCCATCGTGGACGGCGGGACCGGGCAGATCTTCCTGTCTCCCAGCGACTCCCTGCAGAGCGAGTACCAGCGCGCACAGCAGCGTTACGCCGTGGCCGTCGAGCACCTCGACGCCCTGCGCGATCGTCCGGCGGAGACCCACGACGGGCGCCGGGTGCGCCTCACCGCCAACGTGGGGCTGCTGAGCGATCTGCGCCTGGTCGAGCGCCACGGTGCCGAGGGGATCGGGCTGTTCCGCACCGAGCTGCTGGCCCTGGCACGCCGAGGCTTCCCGAGCGAGGAGGATCAGTTCCAGCTCTATGAGCGGGTGGCGCGCTCCCTCGCGCCGGCCCCGGTGACCATCCGCACGTTGGATCTGGGGGGCGAGAAAACGATGCCCAACCTGGGTCTTGGTCGGGAGGAGAACCCCCAGCTCGGGCTGCGCTCCGTGCGGCTCACCCTCCATCACGAGGGACACTTCCGCGCGCAGCTGCGCGCCATCCTGCGGGCCAGCATCCATGGCAACCTGAATCTGCTGCTGCCCATGATCTCCTCGATCGGCGAGCTGCGGCGGGTCCGCGCGCTGATCGGCGAGACGAAACGGGAGCTCGAACGAGCGCATGTGGAGTTCGACCGGAAGCTGCCCGTTGGGGTGATGATCGAGGTGCCCTCGGCAGCGCTGATCTCCGAGACCCTCGCCCAGGAGTGCGACTTCTTCAGCATTGGCACCAACGACCTCACTCAGTACACGCTGGCAGTGGATCGCAGCAACGAGCGGGTCGCGGATCTCTACCAGCCCCTCCACCCGGCGGTGCTGAGCCTCATCGACCGCACCGCACGGGCGGCAGAGCGCTACGGCCTGCCGGTCACCGTCTGCGGGGAGATGGCGAGCAACCCACTGGCGGTTCCGCTCCTGGTGGGGCTGGGCATCGCTGAGCTCTCGGGAACGCCCGGCATGATCCCGGTGGTGAAGGAGATCGTCCGGGCCCTCGACTCCGCCGAGGTCGCTGCGGACGCCCGCGAGGCCCTGATGGTGGGAAGCGCCGAAGCGGTCCAAGGCATCTCCTCGGCTCGCCTCCGCCAATCGGGTCTCCTCGACCATCCGGACATCGGCTCCTGGCTCCAGACCAACCTGACTTAGGTCTCTAAATCCACCACGACCGCGCTGTGGTCGCTGCCCGGGATCCGCACCACCCGGAAGGCCTCCACCTCGAGGTTCCCCAGGAAGGCGTGGTCGATGCGCAGCAGGCGTGGGCCGCCGGGCGTCGGGCCCCAGGTGGGGCGGGGGCGGGTGCCGCGGCGGCGAGCATCGATGCACGCCGCGTCGGGCAGGCGTCGGGACAGCCCCCGGTACAGCGGCCAGAGGGGGGTGGCGTTGAAATCCCCGACCAGCGCGCATCGGCCCCCAGGGGATCCGTCCAGGTACTCCAGCAGACCCCGCAGCTGTCCCCGGCGCTGGGAGAACGCCTGCCAAGGGGGTGGGAGCTGGGGAGCCGTCACGTGGATGTTGACGACCTCGACCGAGGACGAGAGGCCCGTCCAGGTCTCGGGGTGAAGGCGTGCAACCAGGGCGTCGCGCCTGGGCAGCGGCACCCGATCGTGCCGGGCGGGCCAGCGCAGGGCGAGCCCCATTCCGTTGTGCTGGCGATCCGGGTGCAGGATGCCGAACGGGAGCACCTCGGACAGGGCTTCCGCCTGCTCGGGAGCGAGCTCCTGGGTGGCGGCGACGTCCACGTTCAGGCTGCGGATCAGATCGCAGAGGGCTTCCGGGTCGGCCCCTCCGTTGAGCAGGTTGGCAGACAGGATCCGGAGGCGGCTGCCCATCGCGCGTGGGATCTCCTCGGTGGCCTCATCCGCTCGGCGGGGGGAGCC
>JBDLIK010000652.1:0-2685 GCA_039714895.1 Myxococcota bacterium
CCTGGAGCAGCTCATCGTGTTCCTGCCCGCGCTCTTTGCCTTCGCCCACTACGTCCAGCCCACGATCGCGGCCGGCGTGGGGGCTCTGTTCATCGTCGGGCGCGCCATCTACTTCCGGGGCTACGTCGCCGACGCACCGAAGCGTGCACCCGGCTCGCTGGTGAGCGCCGCCTGCCAGGCAGTCCTGCTCCTGGGGGGCCTGATCGGCGCCGTGGTGCAGCTGGTCTAGGAGGGCGCGTGTCGCGCTTCCTCCTCTGCCTGCTCCTGGGGCTCGCGCTGCCGGCGGGCGCCCAGGAGCCCACGGTGATCCTGCTCTCCTGGGACGGCGTACGCTGGGACTACCCGGATCGGACGGAGCTCCCGGCACTGGCGCGGGTGGCCCGCCAGGGGGTGCGTGCGGAGCGCCTCGTCCCGGTGTTCCCGACCAGTACCTTCCCGAACCACGTCTCGCTCGCCACCGGAGCCCGCGTGGATCGGCACGGCATCGTGGGCAACGTATTCCGCGACCCCGAGCGCGGCGTCTACCGCTACAGCGACGAGGCCGACTGGATCGAAGCCGAGCCCCTCTGGGCGGCCGCGGAGCGGCAGGGGGTGCGCACCGCATCCTTCTTCTGGGTCGGGTCGGAGACGGACTGGGGGGAGTGGGGCACCACCCATCGCCGGGCTCCGTTCGACGCCGACGTGGGGGAGGCAGAGAAGGTCGACCAGATCCTTGGGTGGCTGGACCTCCCGGAGGAAGAACGGCCGCGGCTCATCGTCTCCTGGTGGCACGGGGCGGACGCGACGGGGCACCAACTCGGGCCGGATCATCCCGATATCGCCGAGCAGCTCATCGGACAGGACGCCGAGCTGGCGCGACTGCTCGCCGGGCTCGACGCGCGGGAGGCCTGGTCCCATACGACCCTCATCGTGGTGAGCGACCACGGGATGACGGCCGTCGAGGAGACCCTGGACGTCGCGGAGGTCCTGGAAGAGGCGGGAGTTCAAGCGGAGGTCTTCCCGCTCGGCGGGTTCGGCTACGTGACCCTCGAGGACCGGGCGCGTCTCGACGACGCCCTCGCTCTGCTCGGCGGAATCGATGGGCTGGAAGCGCATCCGAGCGATCAGCTGCCCGAGGCGCTGCGCGCACGGCACCCGCGTCGCACGGGCGACATCACCCTGATCGCGACCCCTCCCCTCGCGCTGTGGCGGGCCAACGAGCTCAGCACCCGGCTGTACGTGGGGTTCCGCAGACTGCTCGGCGGATCCTTCGGCCTGCACGGCTACCGGGCCAGCCACCCGGACATGCATGCCATCTTCTTCGCCATGGGTCGCGGGATCCCAGCGGGGCTCGAGGTCGGCGCAGTGGAAGTCGTGGATGTGGCTCCCACCGTCACCCGCCTGCTCGCGCTCGAGCCGCCGCGCGAGGCCGAAGGCCGCGCGATCCCCGGGATCGGTGGACCCTGAGCCCACCCGGCTTGGCGGGGGCCCGCACTTCGCTCGCCTCCGGCTCGCTGCGCGGCGGCTTCGCCGCCTTGCGCAGCCGAGCGAAGCCTGTGGTGCCTGCGGGCTTCGCCCGCAGGCGGACCCACAACTAGCTGTAGCGGATCTCTTTCCCCTTGGACGCGCCGTGGTGGGCGGCGGCGGCGCGCAGGTCGGCGAGGAAGGCGTCGGCCACCTCGGCGTGGGCCGGGCTCAGCATCAGGTGGAGGGCGTCCGGGCCCTTCTGCCGGTCGATGTGCCAGCCCCGCTCGTCCATCACGTCGCCGATGCCGAAGACGTCGAGGGAGTCCGAGCCGAAGGCGAACACGCCCATCACCGGCTCGCCGATCACGTGCAGGCCAGGGATGGCCTCGATGCCCTGCTGGATGCGACGGGTGGTGTCGCGCACCGTCCGGGCCAGGCGCACGTAGCCCTCCTCGCCCAGGTGCTGGAGGATCGCCCAGGCAGCGGCGATGGGCAGCGAGGGACGCGCCCCCGCCATGGCGAAGGACGCGTAGAGCCCCCCCGGCCAGCGGTCGTAGACGAACAGCTGATGCTTCTTCAGGTGCGCCTCGTCCCGGTGCAGCACCACCGAGGCGCCCTTCACGCAGTAACCGTACTTGTGGACGTCCGCGGACAGGGTGGTGACGCCGGGCACGCGGAAGTCGAAGGGCGGCACCTCTTCGCCGAGCCTCTCCAGGAAGGGCAGCATGAATCCGCCGAGACACGAGTCGGTGTGGAAGGAGATGCCCCGCTCGGCAGCGAGAGCGGCGAGCTCGGGGATCGGGTCCACCGTGCCGAAGGGATAATTGGGCGCCGAGCCCACCACCAGTACGGTCTGGTCCGTGAGCAGGTCGGCGACCTCGCCCACGTCGGCACGCAGATCATCACCGATCCCCGCGATGCGCAGCTCGATCGCCAGGTAGCTCGCCGCCTTGGCGAAGGCCGGATGCGCGGTGGCGGGAATCACCATCTCGGGCGCGCTGACGCCCCGCTCGGCGCGCGCGCGCTCCCGCGCGGCCTTCACGGCCATGAGGATGCTCTCGGTTCTTCCCGAGCCTGCGCCAGATGGAGGTGGAGGTGGTGGAGATGACGGCGGGGCTGCTCCACGCCCCCGATACCGCTGGCGGCTGCATGACCTCGGGAGGAACCGAGAGCATCCTCATGGCCGTGAAGGCCGCGCGGGAGCGCGCGCGCGCCGAGCGGGGCGTCAGCGCGCCCGAG
>JBDLIK010000653.1:0-2668 GCA_039714895.1 Myxococcota bacterium
AGCATTGCGGACCTCGGCCGATAGCTCGGGGACGATGGGCGGACGGCCGGGCACCCGAACCTCGAGAGTCCCGTCTTCCCTCCGGTTCGCCTCGACCATCTGAAGTGCGCGGCCTGCCGGAACGACGGCCACGAAGTCGAAGGGTTCGAGCGCCTCGATCTCCCCCAGGAGGAAGGAGTGCGCCGCCGCCGGGTCCGTCATGAATTTCCCCCGAGAGGAAGGGTCGAGCGCAATCTAACACGGTGGTGGGGGTTCTCGGCAGTCACCAGCTCTTGGGACTTCGCGCCCCGCTTCGAGGTCGCCGGTCTCTCGGGCTCCCTGGAGCCCGAGCTGCCGACAGTCCTCTTTGCCGGCGAGTTTGCAGTGGAATTCTGGCGTCCGCTCAGGCTTGGCGACTTGGCACGCCTCCTGCTAGACCAGGAGAAGGGCACTTGCAGGACGTCCGGCGCTTGAAACGTCACGGGCCTCCCGGAGGTCTCGAGGAGCATGGATCGCATCCGTAGCATCGTCGTTCCCACCGACTTCTCCGCGCTCTCAGATGCCGCTGCAGCGCGAGCCGTGATCCTCGCCCAGCTGGACGGGGCAACGATTCACCTGGTCCATGCGCTGCGTTTCCCGCTCGTCGCCACACCCTACTATCAAGCGTCGATTCCGGCGGCGATGTCGGAGGGCGTTCGCCGGGCCGCACAACAGAGGCTCCAGGAGGCGCGGAAGGCAATCGAGGAGAGGGGCGTCTCGACGGTGACGACGGAGGTCCACACGCCGGAGGACGTCGTCCAGGCGATCTCGGCCGTGGCCGCATCGCAGCGAGCCGATCTCGTGGTGATGGGGACGCATGGCCACGGCGGGCTCAGACACGCCTTCCTCGGGAGCGTGGCCGAGCGCACCCTGCGGAGCCCCAGCCTCCGGTGTCCCGTCCTCTCCGTGAAGGAGGACCGGGCGATGGCCGAAGCACCCATCGAGCGGATTCTCCTGGCTGTGGACTTCTCCGCTCACTCCGATCGAGCGGTCGAGGTCGCCGCAAGCCTCGGCAAGCGTCTCGGGGCATCGCTGGACGTGGTGCATGCCTTCGACCTTCCGCCCGACTATCTCGCCTACGCGACGTCCTTCGGGGCGGAGTTCGAGCAGAAGGTTCAGGCGAGCGCTGCAGAACGACTCGAGGACGTACACGAGCGCCTCAGGGCGATGAAGGTCCCCGTCACCCTTCACCTACGCCGCGGCTCGCCGTCGGCCGTGATCGCCGAAGTCGCGCGCCAGATCCACGGCCAGCTGATCGTCATGGGAACGCGGGGCAACGCCGGACTCTCGCACGTTCTGCTCGGCAGCGTTGCAGAGCGCACCCTTCGCACGGCGCCCTGCTCGGTGCTGACGGTGAAGTCCCAGAAGGAGGCGTCCTGAGGCCAGACTGTGGCAAGATGTCCCAGTTCCAGCCCGGCTCGTCCCAGATCTCCGGTTGGCCGGGCCACTACGGCTGTTCCACGGACTCCCCAGCACCTTGGACCGAGGCACGGTGCTTGCACCTACGAGGATCTACGCCGCTCGGGAGGTTCTTGCCCCGGCGAGCGCAGGAGGGTCTCATGGATCCGGTCTTCCGACTCGCCGATCGCCTCGGCCCCGCGAAGATCGTCCACGTTCACGAGCCCGGGGTCGGGCTGCGCGGGACGCTGGTGGTCGACAACGTCGCCACCGGACCGTCCATCGGGGGGCTGCGCATGGCACCCGACGTCAGCACCGAGGAGTGCTTCCGCCTCGCCCGGGCCATGACGCTCAAGAATGCTGCTGCGGGGTTGCCCCACGGTGGCGGGAAGTCGGTCCTCTACGGCGATCCGCGCATGCCCGCCGAGGAGAAGGAGCGTCTCGTGCGCGCGATGGCCTGCGCGCTGGGAGATGTCCACGACTACATCTTCGGCCCGGACATGGGCACCGACGAGACCTGCATGGCCTGGGTGAAGGCGGAGATCGGCCGCGCCGTGGGTCTGCCCCGCGAGGTGGGCGGCATCCCCCTCGACGAGCTCGGCGCCACGGGCTTCGGGCTGCGCTCCGCGTGCGAGGTGGCCCTCCGGCACTGCGGCTTCGATCTCGCCGGCGCGCGGGTGGTCGTGCAGGGCTTCGGGTCCGTCGGGTTCCACGCGGCGCGCTTCCTCGCCGAGCGAGGCGCCGTGCTGGTCGCGGCCTCCGACTCGCGAGGCGCCATCCGCAGCGAGACGGGTCTCGACGTGGAGGCCCTCGTCGCCCTCAAGCGGGCCGGGCGCAGCGTGGCCGAGCACCCGGAGGGCGAGCGGATCGAGCGGGACGCCGTCGTCGACGTCGAGTCCGAGATCTGGATCCCAGCGGCGCGCCCGGATGTCATCCGCTCGGACAACGTAGGACGCCTGCGTACGAAGCTCGTCGTCTCGGGGGCGAACATCCCCATGACCGACGACGCTGAGAAGACCCTCCACGAGCGCGGCGTGCTGTGCGTCCCGGACTTCATCGCCAACGCGGGCGGTGTCATCTGCGCCGCCATGGAGTACCACGGCTCCACCGAGATGGCGGCCTTCGAGGCCATCGACGAGCGCATCCGGGCCAATACCGAGCAGGTCCTCGAGGAATCGAAGCGGCGCGGCATCCTCCCGCGCCAGGCGGCCGTCGAGCTGAGCATGCGTCGCGTCGAGCGGGCCATGGGCTA
>JBDLIK010000654.1:0-2668 GCA_039714895.1 Myxococcota bacterium
GTACTCGTGGCTGCCCCGCTCGTCGCAGTGGCCCTCGACGGTCAGGACGCCCCACTCCGGGTGGGCCTGGATGGCCCCGGCGTGCGCCGCGAGCGTGAGCCTCGCATCCTCACGCAGCGCCGAACGGTCCGTGTCGAAGCCGACGGCCTCGAGCTGCGCCATCGTCTCGAGCTCGGAGCCCTCCACCCGGCCGGCCTCCGGCAGGGTCTCGGTCTCCATCCCAGTGGTCTCCACTCCTTGGTTCCCGGTGGACTGGCAGCCAGCCACCGCGAGGAAGAGGGCCACCATCGCAACGGTGACCCGCTCCTTCGTCATCGAATTCCGGAACATGCTTGGTCCCTCTCATCTGGCAGTCTGAGGATTCGTTCGAGGGCGCCCGCCCCCCGGGATGTCATCGGCAGGATCCCCTCCGGGATCGTGGCGGGGATCACGAATTGCCGGAGAAGGCAGCGCCTCGGGTATGATGGCCCGCCGCTTGCCGGGGACCAGGAGGGACGGATGGCGTTTCGCAATCGGGTGACGGAGCTCCTCGGGGTCGAGATCCCCATCGTGCAGGCCCCCATGGGCTGGATTGCCCGCGCCCAGCTGGCCTCCGCCGTCTCGAACGCCGGGGCCATGGGCATCATCGAGACCTCCTCGGGCGAGCTGGATGCCATCAAGGACGAGATCCGCAAGATGAGGGACCTCACCGACAAGCCCTTCGGCGTGAACATCGCCCAGGCCTTCGTGCGGGATCCGAGCATCGCCGACTTCGTGATCGACCAGGGCGTCCGCTTCGTGACCACCTCCGCAGGAAGCCCCACGAAGTACACGGCGCACCTCAAGCAGGCGGGTCTCACGGTCTTCCACGTGGTCCCCACCCTGCGCGGCGCCCGCAAGGCGGTGGAAGCCGGAGTGGACGGACTCGTGGTGGAGGGGGGCGAGGGAGGAGGCTTCAAGAACCCCCGGGATGTCTCGAGCATGGTGCTGCTGCCGCTGGTAGCCTCGAGCTTCGAGGTGCCCATCATCGCGGCGGGAGGCATGCTCGACGGCCCCACCATGGCGGCGGCCTTCGCCCTCGGCGCGGAAGGGATCCAGATGGGAACGCGAATGGTCTCCTCCTCGGAGTCCCCGGTGCATGAGAACTGGAAGGCATCCATTCTCGAGGCCGCGGAAACCGACACGATCTTCCTGAACCGCCGCTTCGGTCCGGGGCTCCGGGCGCTGCGCACCCCGCGCAGTGAATCCCTGGAGGACGCGGAGCACAATGTGATGGGGGAGTTCGGGCGCGCCATGGACCTCTACTTCGGGGGCGACATGAACGCGAGCCTCGCGCTCTGTGGCCAGGTGGCGGGTCGCATCGACTCGGTGCGGCCGGTGGCCGAGGTGATCCGGGAGACTGCCCAGCAGTGCCTCGCGCTTCTCGGGGATCTGGCCCGCCGCTACCCCGTCGGGGGGGTCGCGTGAAGGCCGGAAGGATCCTCGGGCTCGCGATCGCCGGGTTGATCGGATTCGTCGCGCTCTATCTCCTCGGTGCCTGGCTGCGGCTCTATGGAGACAACGAGGACGCCGGCAGCCCCACCGAGGTGCGGGTGCCCGCCGACGTGGTGGCGGCGCGGCAGCGCGCCGAGCAGCGCGCCGCCGCCTCGCTCACCTCCGCCCCCAGCCGACAGATCCTCTTCGGAGATCTCCACGTCCACAGCACCTTCAGCACCGACGCGTTTCTCTGGAGTCTGCCCATGGTGCAGGGGGACGGTGCCCACCCGATCTCCGACGCCTGCGACTACGCACGCTTCTGCTCCGGGCTCGACTTCTGGTCCATCAACGACCACGCGGAGGCCAGTACGCCCCGGAAGTGGCGGGAGACGAAGCGCGCCATCCGCGAGTGCCAGGCGGTGGCGGGGGACGAGGCGAGTCCGGACGTGGCGGTCTTCCTGGGCTGGGAGTGGAGCCAGGTGGGTCTCACCGCCGAGGACCACTACGGCCACAAGAACGTCATCGTGAGGGGGCTCGGCGAGGAGGCGGTGCCGGCGCGCGCCATCGGGGCGGGAGGCCTGGCGACGCGCGGCCTGCGCGGAGCGGTCGGCGTCCCCTGGGTGCTGCCGCTGCTCGACCTCCGCAATCGCGACCGCTACTACGACTTCATCCACTTCATGGAGGAGGTGAAGGAGACACCCTACTGTGACGGGGACGTCCCCTCCCCCGAGCTCTCCGACGAGTGCTACGAGTCCGCCGCGACCCCCGCCGAGCTGTTCGCGAAGCTGCGCGAGTGGGACGACCGGGGAGTCGAGACCCTGGTGATCCCGCACGGAAACACCTGGGGCTTCTACTCCCCGCCGGGCATCAGCTGGGACAAGCAGCTCGTGGGCGCGATGCACGATCCCGAGCAGCAGTTCCTGATCGAGGTCATGTCCGGTCACGGCAACTCGGAGGAGTATCGAGACTGGCGCGCCGCCCGCTTCGGCGCGGACGGCAATCCCATCTGCCCCGAGCCCACCCCCGAGTACCAACCCAGCTGCTGGCGGGCCGGAGAGATCACCCTGCAGCGGTGCCTGGAAGCCGGCGAGCCTCTCGAGGTGTGTCAGGAGCGGGCCGCTCAGGCCCGGCGCTTCTACGTCGAGGGCGGAGCCGCGGGATACCACGCGGTTCCCGGCACCGAGTTCGAGGAGTGGCTGGGCTCGGGGCAGTG
>JBDLIK010000655.1:0-2663 GCA_039714895.1 Myxococcota bacterium
AGCAGAAGTGGATCATGCGCCGCACGCCCTGCTCGAGGGCGGCCTGGGCGGCGTGGGCCGCTCCCTCGACGTTCACCGCTGGCACCAGGCCCCGCCGCTCGCCATCGATGGAGATCACCCCGGCCAGATGGTAGAGGACCTCGGCTCCCTCGAAGGCGGCGCGCAGAGAGGGGAGGTCGCGGACGTCGCCCCGCACCCGCTCCACCTCGAGGCCCTCGAGGCCCCGGTCGTGCTCGTGGATCAACACCCGCACGCGCCGGCCCCGGCGCACCAGCTCGTGCACCAGATTGACGCCCAGGTGTCCCGTGGCTCCGGTGACCATGACCGTCATGGCCCTCTCCCTCCTTCACCTCGAATCTCCCCCGAGGGGGCCCTTCACTAACGAGCCCCTCAGCAGCGCTGCAGCAATACCTGGAGCGCGGGCTCAAGGCGTCGGCGGACCCGAGTCTCGGGCCCGCTTCCTAGGCCGCGCGGGCCCGCGCTGCGGGCGCTTTGCTTCGGGTCGAGGCCGCCGGGGTCGGACGCCGGATGCGCCGCGCAGCCGATGGAGCGTCAGCGTGTCGCCGAGGCCGTCCCGTAGCGCCTGTGCGGCCCGGGAGTGCGCCCCCGCCCAGGAGCGCGCCAGACCCTCGAGGGCTCGCCGTGCCCGAGCTTCGCTCTCCAGCTGGTAGGCCGCGCGCAGGGCGCGCAGGGCTCCGGGCTGGTCTTCCGGGGGGAGCAGACCGATCACCCGGCGCCGCTTCTCGACGGGGCAGCGATACACCGTGGGAGCTTCGAAGTGACGTCGTACCGCGGCATCGAGGCCAGGCCGCTCCCCGACGATCACCAGCTCCGGAGCGTGGAGCGGAGCGCTGCGATCGGAGAGATCCTCCAGCAGCGCGCGTGCGGCCCCCGGGTTCTCGGCGCTCCCCGCCCGGAGCGCCAGCAGTCGCCGTCCGCCATCGGGCGTCAGCCCGAGTGCGATCAGCTGGTAGTGCTCGCGGAAGGTCAGCTCTCCCAGCAGCAGGCAGGGGCAGTATTCCCAGCTCGGCTGGGCGAGAGCCGTCTGGAGCCGACGCGTGAGGTCGGCGAGGAAGCGGCGAGGCTGCGCCTCCCGGGGCGCCGTCTCGGGCGCAGCACCCGTGGAAACCGCGCTGGCCACCTGGTCGAGGCCGACGGCGTCCAGGGGATCTCTCCTGCTGACGAAGCGGTAGGTGGGGAGCTCGATCTCCCGACCGTCCCGTGAGCGCACCCGCGGCCGGCGCACGCGGACCCGGCGTCCCGCCAGCGTGATGTCGCTGGAACATGCGCCCGCCCGTGCCACCCGTGCCCCGGTCTTGGGATGCCAGCGCTCCCCGCAGAGCTGCGCGACGTCCTGCTCCCACATGGCGGAGAGCACCTGCCCGGCGGTCTCCACGCACCACGACACGAAGCCACGCGTGCTCTCTTCTTCGACGCTGGACAGCTGCGAGAGGGCTTCGTGAGGAAGCGGGGGCGGGCGCCCGCCTGTTCCGCTTCCGCGTCTCCGACGCGTCGTCATCGCGGATCAACCCTTGCCGTGGGGGTTTCAACCCGACCTGGGAGATGGAGAATCTCGATGTGAAGATAGGCGATCCCAAGTGGAATCCCACGTGGCACGTCAGAGCTGGAAGCTGCGGGCGCGCATCTCCAGGTACTGCTCGAGTCGGTCGCGCTGCTCGGGGGTCACGGAGTCGAAGCGCACACCCATGCCCTTCGGAGTCTGCCGGCGGTAGGCGCTGCCGGGCACGTTGGCAGCCAGCACCCGCGCCTCGGTGTGCAGCAGGCCCGAGGGCAGGGGCAACGCGAGGTCGAGGGTGGTGCCCGGCTGGCTGGGGCGGCGAGTCTCGAGGAAGGCGCCGTCCACGGAGAGACTGTAGACGAGCACGTCCTTCTCACCGGCCCCCCCCGTGATCTGGGCGACCATCCGGGTGGGAACGCGAGCGTGCCGTCGGCCCTCGCCCTGGGTCGGGTTGTAGAGCACGTGGTTCACCACGAAGCGCAGCTCCGCTTCGGTGAAGGGCTCCGAGAGAACGAACCCCGGGCCGAGCTGCCGCAGCGAGCTGCGTTCCCCCGCCTCGGGGGCCTCCCCCAGCACGACGAAGCGGAGGCTCGGCGCCGGCGAGACCTCGACGAGCAGACGCAGGGCCTGGGCGGGCTCGCGCAGCGGGAGCGGGCTCGGCAGCAGAACGGCGCCGATGGCGGGATCGGCCGCGCGCAGCAGGCCTGCCGCCGCATCGAGGCTCTCCGCTCCGAGGACCGCGAAGCCCATCTGTCGGAGCCGGGTCAGGAAGGCGTCCCGCCTGGATGCGAACCCGAGCAGGAGGACGGCACCGGGGTCGTGGGAGTGCATCGCACCCCCTTCATCGGCGCCGCGGGAGACCCCCTTGACCCGCCGGTGCTAGAGCTTCTCGAGCTCCAGGATCTCCCACTCGGAGAGTTCGAGGGCGATGCGCTTGCGGGCCGCCTCCTCGTCCGCGGCCTGGAGGGACAGGGTCCGGGATCGGGGGCTCCCGCGCCGGCTGAGTCGAACCCGGAAGGCATGCAGAGCCGGCGTTGACTCGTCCTCGACCTCGGGTTCCCCAGGCGGCACCGACTCCCCGCCCTGACCCAGCACGAGCTGCTCGTAGGCCTCCGGAGGGTCGAGGATGCGCACGCCGATGCCG
>JBDLIK010000656.1:0-2659 GCA_039714895.1 Myxococcota bacterium
GCGCCTCTCCAGGCTCGAGCTCGAACGCCTCTCCCGCGCCTACATGCGCGCCATGGCGGACTTCGTGGGGCCGGACGTGGACATTCCCGCCCCCGACGTCTACACGAACGCGCGCATCATGGGCTGGATGGCGGACGAGTATCAGACCATCAAGCGCGTGCAGGCGCCCGGCGTGATCACCGGAAAGCCCATCGCCATGGGCGGGAGCCTCGGGCGCGAAGAGGCCACCGGTCGCGGTGCCTTCATCGTCCTGCAGGAGCTCGCCCGGCGTCGCGGTCTCGAGCCCACCGCCACCCGGGTGGCCGTCCAGGGCTTCGGCAACGCAGGCTACCACCTCGCCCGGCTGCTCCAGCAGGCCGGCTACCAGATCGTGGCGGTGAGCGACTCCCAGGGGGGCATCTACTCGAAGAATGGCTTCGACGTGGAGAGCCTCCATCACAACAAGCAGGCAACCCGCGAGCTGCGGGGCGTCTACTGCGAAGGCTCCGTCTGTGAGCTCATCGAGCACGAGCGCATCACCAACGACGAGCTCCTCGAGCTCGACGTGGAGGTCCTCGTCCCCGCCGCTCTCGAGGGGGTGATCGATTCACGGAACGTCGAGCGCATCCGTGCGCCGATCGTGGCGGAGGTGGCCAATGGCCCCATCGTCGGCGACGTCGACGCGCGGCTGCGCGAGAGGGGAACTCTGGTGCTCCCCGACGTGCTCGTGAACGCGGGCGGCGTCACCGTGAGCTACTTCGAGTGGGTGCAGAACCGCCAGGGCTATGCGTGGACGCTCGAGGAGGTCCGTGCACGGCTCGAACAGGTGCTCACGCGCGCCTTCGAGGCCACCTGGAGGATCGTCGAGGAGGAGGATGTCTCGCCGCGCGGCGGCGCCTACGCACTGGCCATGCGCCGCATCGCGGAGGCCATCGAGGCCCAGGGAACCCACGAGTTCTTCGGACCCGACAGCTGACGGCCTCAGAGCTCGTTCCGGGCGCGCAGGATGGCGTGCACGAGCTCTTCGGGGACCGCCTCGGGCACGCCGGCCTCCGGATCCTCGCAGAGGCGCTGGCCCAGGCGCACAGTCTCCCGGTAGCTCTCCAGGTACGCCAGACACGGAGGACATTCGCCGATGTGCTCCTCGAAGACGCGTCCCACCTCGGGCTCGAGCTCCTGGTCCAGGTACGCCATCAGGAAGTCGACAAACTCCTGGCAGGTCACGAAGCCTCCTGGTGGAGTGTGGTGTCGAGCAGCGTGCGCAGCGCCTGCCGAGCCCGGTGCAGCCGCGTCTTCACGGCGCCCTCGGCGATGCCGAGGAGCGCCGCGCTCTCTGCGGTGTCGAGCCCTTCCACGTCGCGCAGCAGCAGCACCGTCCGGTAGGTCTCGGGGAGCTCGTCGATGCGGCGCCGCACCAGGGCGAGGAGCTCCTTTCGCTCGGCCGCCTCGTCAGCCGGCAGTCTCCAGGCCGTCGGCGGGTCCGCCTGGTGGCCGTCCTCGAGAAACTTCGGGAGCAGCTCTTCGATGGAGGTCTCGGGCTTGCGCCGCCGGGTCCGGAGCTTCATGAGCGACGCATTCACCACGATGCGGTGCAGCCAGGTCGAGAGCAGCGAGCCCCCCTGGAACTTCCCGAGGGAGCGGAAGGCATTCAGGAAGGCCTCCTGGACCACATCCCGGGCCTCTTCGGGATCGCGCAGCATGCGCCGGGCGACGGCCAGCATGGGGCCACCGTGGGTCCGGACCAGCGCTTCGAAGGCCGCCTCCTCGCCCGCGCGCAGCCGCTCGAGCAGCGCCTCGTCCCGGGCCCGCGACGGGGCGGCAGCGGCGGCCCCATCTCTCAAGGGGTCCCCGGCACCGCGTCGAGGAACTCTGCGGCGGCGTCAGTGGGACGTCCCACCACCGCGCGGTCGCCGAGCACGAGGATCGGGCGCTCCATCAGGATCGGGTGGCTCGCCATGGCATCGAGCAACGCCGCCGGCTCCGAGTCCTGACTGAGCCCCAGCTGCCGCCAGACCGCCTCACCCCGGCGCAGCCACTCCCAGGGCGGGCGGGACAGCCGCTCTCGAAGGTCTTCGAGCTCTTCCCGGGACAGCGGTGCGTCCAGATAGAGACGGTCCTCGAAGGGAATGCCCCGCGCCTCGAGGAGCGCGCGAGCCGCCCGGCTCTTCGAACAGCGCGGGTTGTGGAGCAGCAGGACCCGGTCCGGAGATCGGGAGAGCGCCATTGGCCGTTTCCTCCGCCTTCCCGCACGGTAGCTCCGGCGCAGCGCCCGGGACAAGCGCACCGCGGGCGACCCTCGACGCTGGACCGGCCCGCGGGGATCGGCGATGATCGGCGCGCGAGACGGGAGATCACCATGTCCCTGCTGCGCTTCCTCGGCCTCGATTCCCGGGCCGCCGAGCCGACTGGATCGGCCCGCGAGACCGAGACCGTGCGGCGCATCGCCACCCGCCTCGAACGCCTCGAGCCCGAACAGGCCCGCTATCTCGCGGCCTTCGCCTACGTCCTGGCCCGGGTCGCCCATGCCGACCTGCGGATCGAGGAGTCCGAAACAGACGAGATGCACCGCATCGTGGGCACCTTCGCCGATCTCACCAGCGAGGAGGCCGCGCTGGTCGTCGAGATCGCGAAGAGCCAGGCGCGACTGCTGGGCGGAACCGAGAACTACGTCGTCACCCGG
>JBDLIK010000657.1:0-2656 GCA_039714895.1 Myxococcota bacterium
AGGCGCCGGCGGGCGGCTACCCCTTCGGGCTCTATCCGGGCGCCCAGCCTTCGGCGGGGGCCGGGGTCGGGGGCTGAGCGTGTCGCTCGACGGCCTGACGCTCGCGATGGTGCACGAGATGTCGCGTCGCACGGGCACGGACCTCACGCCGCGACACTACGACCTGCTCGAGTTCACGCACCGCTATCACCAGCGGCACCGCGTGGGTCCCCTGCTGCCGAACCTTCGGCGCTACACCGATACGACGCAGGCGGAGCTGGACGAGCTCTTCCCGTTCGGCCTCCACTCCCTGTACACGTGGGTCGGCATCCCGATCCAGAGCCCCCACCAGAGCTGCAAGCCGCTCGCGCACGTCCAGGTGGACGACCCCCGGGAGGTCTACCTGGACCACAGCGCGACGACCGATCTCCGGCCCGAGGTCGCGGACTGCATGCGGGGCCTGCTCGAGGGGGAACGGGGCTTCGGGAATCCCGGCAGCAGCACCCACCTGGGGCGAATGGCCTTCGAGGCGGTGGACACCGCCCGGGCGCGGGTCGCGCGGGTGCTCGGCGTCGAGCGCGACGAGCTGGTCTTCACCGGCTCGGGCTCCGAGGCGAACAACCTGGCGATCAAGGGGCTGCTGCTTCCGCGGCTCGCGGCCGGCGCCCACGCGATCACCACGGCGATCGAGCACAGCTCCGTGCTCGAGCCGCTGCGGTGGCTGGCGTCGCTGGGGCTCGCGCTGACCGAGCTGCCCTGCGACGCGGAGGGCCTGGTGTCGGCAGAGGACGTCCGCGCCGCGCTGCGGCCGGACACCGCGCTGGTCTCCGTCATGGCGGCGAACAACGAGATCGGCACGGTGAATCCGCTCACCGAGATCGGCGCGATCTGCCGCGAGGCGGGGGTGCCGTTCATGGTCGATGCGGTCCAGGCCTTCGGAAAGCTGCCGCTCGCGCCGCGGGAGCAGGGCATCTCGCTGCTCAGCCTGTCGGGGCACAAGGTCCACGGCCCCAAAGGGGTCGGCGTGCTCTTCGTCGACCGCTCCCTCGAGCTGGTGCCGCTGCTGCACGGTGGGGGGCAGGAGCAGGGCCGACGGGCCGGCACCGAGAACGTGGCGTCGATCGCGGGCCTGGGCCTCGCCGCCGAGCTCGCGTCTGCCGAACGCGAGCGGGAGATGCCCCGGCTCGCGGCGCTCCGGGACGCCCTGCTCGCGGCGCTTCGCCGGATCGATCCGGGCCTCGTGATCAACGGATCCCTCGAGAAGCGGCTGCCGCACAACCTGAGCGTCGGCTTCGAAGGCGTCGACAGCGGCTCGTTGCTGCTCAGCCTGAATGCGATCGGGGTGTACGCGTCGGCCGGGTCCGCGTGCCACGCGGGCACCGCCGAGGACTCACACGTGATCCGGGCGCTCGGGCTCGACACGGGCCGCTACGGCGTGCTGCGCTTCACGGTCGGTCGGCGAAACACGGAGGCCGACATCGAGTACGTGGGCGACCACCTGGGCACGATCCTGCGCGAGCTGCGGAGCGCTCCGCCCGCGAACGCCTGAGATCAGTCGCGGTATGCGGTGCGTAGCGTCTCGGACGGGGGCTGCCCGTACTTCCGCCGGTAGGCCGTGGAGAAGTGACCGAGGTGGGCAAAGCCGTGGCACAGGGCGATCTCCCGGACGCTGGTTTCCCCGGGAGAGGCGTTGCGCAGGTCCGTGTGCGCCCGGTCCAGCCGAAGCCACTTCAGATACGCCATGGGCGAGGTGCCGCGGAAGCGCCGGAAGCCCGCGTAGAGCGACCGCGCGCTCACGCCGGAGACGGCGACGAGGTCTTCCATCCCGATCACCTCGCCGGTATGGGCGTGCATGTAGTCCTCGGCGCGGCGCACGTAGAAGGGGGCGGCAGCCGATGCGCCCTCGCGCAGTGCCGCGGTGTAGTTGTTCACCTGGAGCGAGAGGAGCATCGCCTTGGTCATCCGCGACGCCTCGGCGAGCAGGAGGGGGGACACCGCGAAGGTGCCGTTCAGCGCGTTCGCCCACAGGTGCTCGACGTAGCCCCACCAGGCCCGTCCCGCATCCGAGTCGGCGGGGAGCGGGAACTCGAAGCGGACCGGGTCCTGGAGCTCGCGACCGAGCCACGCCGAGAGCTGACGTTCGAGCGGCTCGCGCTCGAGGCGCACCACGCGGAACTGGAGGTCCGGCGTGAAGCCGCGGATGTAGTTCGGGCGGTTCATCGAGAGCACCGCGCCGCGAGGCGGCCCCCCGCTGATGTAGTCGCTGCCGTTCCTCACCTCGAGCTCGCCGCGAAGAGGCCGACCCACCATGAAGATCTCTTCGGGAACCGTCTGCTCGATCTCGACGGGCTCTGCGAACTCGACGTAGTTCACCGACACGTCGCCTACGGAGACGGCGCGCAGCACCGTCTCGACGGACTGCACCTGGCCCTGGACCCGGAGCAGGTGCTCGGTGAAGTGGTGCCCCAGGAACTCCCGCACCCGTTCGAGCTCGTCCGAATGGAACTCGGTGATCTCCGGCGGCGGAGCCAGCGGAGCGACGGGATCGAACTTGGGCCAGGCCTCTCCCATTTCTCGCTTCCTCGTCGTTGCCGGACGCTCGGCGCCGTCCCCAGGTTACGCGGCCTGGGGGAGGGACGTCGCCCCACGACGCCGAGGGCCCTTCCTTCCCCCGAGG
>JBDLIK010000658.1:0-2653 GCA_039714895.1 Myxococcota bacterium
CGATGGAGAAGATCCGACTCGCGTCCGGGGTGGTCTCCAGATCGATGGAGAGGACGCGCAGGGGCACGCGGGTCTCGGCGGGCGCGAGCTCGGGGTTGTGGAACGGCACCAGGCCGGAGGGGAGCTTCTGCCCCTCGCCCCGGATCTCGACTCCGGCTCGCAGGCCGTGATCGGTCAGGTAGCGGTAGGCGAAACGAACGTCGCCCTCGAAGACGTGCACCCCCCGTTGCTCCAGGCGTGCGCGCAGGGGCGGAACGTCGCCCGGGAGGCACACCTCCAGCCGCGCCAGGGGCTCGCCCGCGAGACTTCGCAGCTCGCAGGGCTCGGCGCGCTCGGCGACTTCGGAGGGCAGCCGGGCGAGATCCCGGCGCTCCACGAAGAAGTAGGGGCGGAAGCGGTCGTCCTCCACCAGGAAGGCGTCGCCGTCGGCCAGCCGGCCGTAGAGCTGGATGACCGGCCGCCCGGAGCGGATCCGGTAGCTGGGCTGCAGGATCAGGCCGGCGGGCATCGCCCGAAGGGACTCCTGGGACCGAACATCAGGGGGCCTCCACGTCCTCCTCCTGGAGGGTGAGCAGGATGGCGCGGATCCGCGCGCGTCGAGTCGGGTCCGGCTCCTTGGGCTCCAGGGAGGACACCACCCGAACGATGCGCCCCCGGGTGCGCCGGGTGGCGGATTTCTCGCCGCTCGCCACGTCCGCGAAGAAGTCCAGGATGGCGTCGCGCAGCCGGGGGTCCTCGATCTCCCCGTAGGCGCGCCAGGGAACGGCCACGAGCTTGGCGGCTCGCATGCCGGCGCTCAGGAACTCCAACCCCTGGCCGTTCCGGGAGTCCTCGCTGCGGTGGTTGAGCTCGAAGTAGGCGATGGCGATGGCGTTGAGCGCATCGTAGTTGCGCCGGTCCACGGGCACGCGCTCGAGGTCGTCGCGCAGCTCCAGCAGGTCGGCTTCGTCGCTGCGCGAGGGATCGAGGACCACCCGGAAGAAGTCGGGGTAGTGCGGGCGCAGATCGTCGAGGACCCGGTCGTGGCCCGCCACGTCCCAATGCTCTCCGCTGTTCGAGAGGCGGTAGCGCAGGGGATCCGGCGGAGCCGCGCAGGCGGAGTCGACCAGCAGCAGCACCGCGCCGAGAGCCAGAGCCCGGATCGGTCGCGGAACAGATCCGTCCCGGAGAAGAATCGGCCGTTGGCTGCGGGCAACGCCCGCAGCCCGTCTAGCCACGGGTCTGCTCGTTCGCCCACCAGTCGCGCAGCAGCCGCTCCAGGGCGTCCGGGGTGTTCTGCTCGGGATCTTCGAGGACGTGGTCGGTGAGCTCGCGCAGGGCCCGGCCGACGTGGGGTCCGGGGCCGGTGCCGAGCAGCTCCATCACCGCACTCCCATCCAGGGCCAGGTCTCCTCGGCGGAGCGCCAGCAGCCCGCTTCGTCGCACCCTCTCGAGACTCTCGCGCAGGGCCGCCAGCCGCGCGCTCACGGCGGCGTCCGGAGCTGCGAGCAGCTCCGCCTCTCTCAGCTCCAGCAGGGCCTCGCAGTCCGCGTCTCCGAGCTTCGAGAGCAGCTTCCGCACGCTCGCGTCCCGGGCCGGGTCGACCCGGCCCTCGATCGGGTGCAGCTGCAGCAGGCGCTCGACCCGTTCTCCGCGGCGGCGCGGGAAGCGCAGCCGCCCGAGGGTGCGTCCGGCCCGCGTGCCGCGCAGCCAGCCCGCCAGACGCAGGTCCAGATCCTGGGGGAGGGCGTCCACGATCTGTCCGGCGTCCTCGAGGGTATCCGGGGCGATGCGCGCTTCGAGGCCGCTGCGGCGCAGCAGCCGCAGGGCCGCTCCAGCCCGGGCGCCGAGCAGCAGGCCCTCGAGCTCGCGGCGGATGCGCTCCCGAGCCACGCCAGCGAGCGCCGGCGCCGCGGCCGGCAGGGCGGCCTCGAGCTCGGGGTCGAGCTCCAGCGGGAGACAGGCGAGGAAGCGCGCGGCGCGCAGTGCCCGGAGCGGATCCTCGGCGAGGCGGGCGTCCGCGGCACCGACGCAGCGAAGCCGGCCGGCGTCGAGATCGTCGAGCCCTCCGAAGGGATCGACCAGCTCACCGTCCAGGGGGTCCCAGGCCACGGCATTGATGGTGAAGTCGCGGCGCGAGAGGTCATCCACGAGACGAGGACCCGCCCGGTAGCTCGTCACATCCACGGGCCCGTGGGGAGTCGGGACCATCACCGTGCCGTGCCGCAGACCGGTGGGCACGGCCTGAGGGTAGAGGGCGAGCACCCGCTCGGGCGAAGCGTCGGTCACCACGTCGAAGTCCGCCGCGTGCCGGCCCTGGGCCAGGCTGCGCACGCAGCCCCCGACCAGATGCGCGGCGTGGCCCCGCGCGCGCAGGGTGGTGAGCAACCTGCGCACGGAGGCCGGAACCCGAGCGGTCTGAAGCGCCTGGGCGACCTGCATGCCGGCCAGTGTATGCCCCGAGAGAGCGAGACGCTGCCGGAAGCCGGCCGCCAGCCGTCACGCGCTTCCCGTCCGCGTCCACTCACTCCCGGATGCGCTCTTCTCGGGCCGTCCATGGGGGTACAGGGGATGAAAGCAGTGCCGCGACGGCGGTGCCCGGGGCTGCAGGCGGTCGCACACGGCGGCTTCGCGCTCCTGCTCGTCCTGCTGGCCGCAGGAGCGGTCCAGGCCA
>JBDLIK010000659.1:0-2652 GCA_039714895.1 Myxococcota bacterium
GACCGCCCGCGGGCCTCGAGGAGCTCGCGGATCTCGGAGCACTCGACGCGGCGCGGGTGGCCGAGGCGATGGCGCTATGGGGCCGGTGCAGGGCCACGGTGCTCGGCCTGCTCCGCAGGCTGCGGTAGGCGGCGCCGGGCGCCGTCGTCGCCGGGGTGGCTCCGCGCGCCGCCTGCTCGTAGGCTGCGCCTCCGGCATCCCGACTTCGGGGTGCCGGAGGCGAGCTCCGGGTCCACGCTCGGTTGGGCCAGCAGGTCCGATGCACGCTCCACGCCGGTGGCGTGGTGCGCGCAGAGGCAGTGAAAGCGTTGATCGTACGGGCGAAGCTTGGGGACGGGCGACTCTGGAGCTGGCGGCGACCGCACTTCTCAATCCCGGTCGCGCGCCCGGAGAACCACCATGGGACACGTACGTGACCAGATGGCTGCCGACCTTCGAGTGGCCGGCCTCGCAGAGTCGACCCGCACCCGCTACCTGGACTGCGCGAAGGCGTACGTCAAGTACTACATGCGCCCACCCGAGGAGCTGGGTCGGGTCGAGGTGCGCGATTTCATGCTGCACCTCACCGAAGAGCGCAAGCTCGCGGTGGGCAGCCGGCTGCCTTACGTCGGCGCCATCAAGTTCCTCTACTGCCACACCCTGAACCGGCCACAGGTCGTCGACGGGATCCGCTGGCCCAGGAGGAAGCGCCGCGATCCGGTCGTGCCGACCCAGGACGAGGTGGAGCGACTGCTCGACGCCACGACCTGCCCCTACTGGCGGACGTTCTTCATGACCTCGTACGCCTCGGGCCTGCGCAGGATGGAGGTCGTCGCTCTGCGTGCCGAACACATCGACGGCCGCTCGGGCTTGATCGGCGTCGAGCACGGCAAGGGCGACAAGCCTCGGCGTGTCCGTCTCGACCCGCTCCTTCTCGAGGAGCTGCGAGCCCACTGGCGCGAGCAGCGTCTGCCCGGCCCGTGGCTGTTCCCGGCCCCGGACCGGCGCGGCGGTGGGTGGAAGGACCAGCCAATCACGAAAGGAGCAGCTACGGCGGCGTTCCGACGGTGGGCCAATCGCGCAGGGCTGCGGCGTGTGCTGACGTTGCACAACCTGCGTCACGCCTATGCCACCCATCTGCTCGAGGACGGCGTGGACCTGAAGAAGCTGCAGGTTCTCCTCGGCCATGAGCGCATCGAGACCACCGGCCAGTACACGCGCGTCCGAACCGACGCGATCCGGGCCACCCCGAGCCTGCTCCGGAAGCTGAAGCTGAAGCGATAGCGGATGGTGGCAGGCTGCCCGGCGGCGCCGGGCGGCAGTGCTACATCGACCGGACTGGCGGAGCTGTTCCGCCGGTTCGGTCCCACGTACCTGCGCACCCACGTGCTGAGCCCCGAGCAGGCTCGCGCCCTGCGTCACATCATCGACTGCCGCACCCCCGCCATGGGCGGGCACGAGCACTCGTGCGACCGGTGTGGGCACTCCTGGTGCGCCTACAACTCCTGCCGGGACCGCCACTGCCCCATCTGCCAGGGCCTCCAGCAGAGGCGCTGGATCGAGCGCCGCATGGAGCGTCTGCTCCCTACCCACCACTTCCACGTGGTGTTCACCGAGCCCGAGGCACTCCGGCCGCTCAACCTCGCCAACCGCAAGGTGCTCTACAATCTGCTGTTCGCCTCCGCGACCGACACCCTGATGCAGCTCGCGGACGAGCGGTGGGACGCGCTGCCGGGGATCACCTCGGTGCTGCACACGTGGACGCGTCGGATGCAGTACCACCCGCACCTTCACTGCATCGTCACGGGCGGGGGGCTCGCCGAAGACGGCGGGTGGTTCAGCTGCGGCCCGCGGTTCCTGTTCCCCGTCAAGGTGCTGGGAGCCCTCTTCCGCGGCAAGTTCCTCGCGGGCCTGCGTGCTCTCTTCGACGCGGGCGAGCTCCGGTTCGTGGGGACGTCCGCCCACCTCCAGCACCCCGTCGCGTTCGAGGGCCTGCTCGACGAACTCTATCGGCAGTCCTGGGTCGTCTACGCGAAGAGGCCCTTCGGCGGACCCACCCAGCTCGTCCGATACCTCGGCCTGTACACCCACAGGGTGGGGATCTCGAACTCCCGCCTGCTCTCGTTCACCGACGACGAGGTGGTGTTCGAGACCCGCAAGGGCACCTCGCCGTCCCGCGTGCACCCCGACGAGTTCCTCCGGCGACTCCTCCTGCACACCCTTCCGAAGGGCTTCAGGAAGATCCGCCATCGGGGGCTGTACGCCCCTTCGAACGTCCGCACCAAGCTCCGATACGCGCGGTACATCCTCGAAGGCCTGAACCGCCAGCAGCGTCGCCATGCTGCGCCGGCCCTGCCTCCCTCGCCACCGCCGGTCCTGCGTAACGATTACTGCCCCGCGTGCGGCTACTGGCCCCTCCGGCACACCAGACTCCCACCCGTGCGAGGTCCACCGTGCTCAGCACCCCCCGGTCCTTGACAACCCCACCAGAAGGGGCCGCATCGCACGGCATGCACACCTGCGCCTTGCGGACGGCACCAACTCCCCAACACCCCTCATTTCAACGCCATCTCCTCCCACCACGGCGTGATCCCCGAGCGTCTCCAGCAGGGGCGCGAGTCAATAGACCCTGCTGAGCCGGCAGGCGGTGCCGCGCGGCCTCGTCCAAGCGGG
>JBDLIK010000660.1:0-2651 GCA_039714895.1 Myxococcota bacterium
GGTGGTGCCAGGCCCCGGTGCGGAGTTCCCCGAGCTGGTGGCGTCGGCTCGGTCCCTCGAGTTCGTGCTGCCCATTGATCTGGCGATGGCCATCTACGAGCCCCTGAAGCTCAAGGAGAGTCGGAGGTCACCCTGGCTGGGATTCTCGGTGCTGGAGCTCCGCGCGTCTCGCCGGCGCCTGGTGAGTTCGAGTGGCGGCGTCGAGCCGCCTCGGACCGGCGTCGCCGTTCGCCGGCGTCCGACGAGCCCGCGGAAAGGCGTCCATGTGCCGCAGATCGGCGTCTACATCGATGACGTCTTCGAGCCCAGCCCTGCTGCTGCCGCCGGCATTCGGATCGGCGACAGGTTGATCTCCATCGACGGGAACCGGCTCAGGTCCGTCTGGGAGTTCCAGAAGTGGCTGTATCTCTCCGGAATCGAGCGCACCATCACGCTGGCGATCCTCCGCGACGGCGAGATCCTCGAGAAGCGAGTCACGGTCGAAGAGCGCCCCGAGGCGGCCGTCCCGCGCTGATGGCGCTGCTCCCCGAGAGTGCAGAGAACCAGCACTCGGGCGCTGTCTCGGTTTCCTTCTCGGTGAGAGAGGAGCGACCATCTCCTGGGGACCTTCCACCACGAAACGCGGGAGGAGTCGTTCGAGTCGGAGGCCCTCAGCGTCGCCTGTCCCCCCTGGGGAACCAGGATCGGGAGCGCAAGCCCGCCTCAAGCCTGCCCGCGGAGGCACCGATGACGGCCGGGGACGAGCCGTCGCATGGCGCTGAGGGCTCGGGTAAGGTCATGCAGAGCATGCGCATCCAAGCAACTGCCGCTGCGCTCTTCTTCCTGCTGCAGGGCCTGCTCTGCGCAGCCGAGGGCCTTTGGATGGAAGGCCCGCCCTCGTCGGCGACGGTGCAAGTGGCGCAACACCTCGGTGAGGACGCCCACCCCCATCTTCCTGTCCACGGACGCTCCGACCACGAGCACGACGGGGCCACGCACCACGGGAGCGGAGAGAGCCCTGCTCCCGATCACTGCAGCGAGATCTCCAATGCGCTGGTGGCGTCCTTCGAGCCCCCGGCGTCCCCGGCAGCGACCGTGCCCGTGGCTCTGCCGGGATCCTCCGACACGGCGCCCTGGAGCGTTGCCTCCACGGTTCAGGGGCTGCGGCGGGCACCACCGCCCGTTCAGGATCTCGGGCTCGCCTACTCCGTCCTCCTGCTCTGATTTCCCCACCGTCGCCATTGCTGTCGGCAATCGGCAGCACGTTCGTCTCACATCACACAATCGACCTGTCCGAATGCGCGGCGACGGCCCGCACCCGGGGAGGTCGGAGAGACAGAATGCGCCTACAGCGACATGCCGCTGGGGTCGTGGCGGTCTGCCTTGGGGCCGTGTTCGCGGCTTCGGCGGTCGGCCAGACTCTGGAACCGAGCCTCCAGCTCACGCCGCGAAGCGCGGCGGCAGAGGCCCTGCGAGCGAACCCCGACCTGCGGGCTGCCTACCAGGCAATCGAGGTGGCGCGCGGCCGACTCGTGCAGGCGGGGCTCTGGCCCAACCCGGAACTGGACCTGGCCGGACGGGACGACTTTGCCTTCGAGGGCGAAGGCGAGCGGGGGGCGAGCGTCGAGCTTGCGCAACCCTTCCCGATCGCGGGACGGCTGGCCCGCGCGCGGGACCTGGCGCTCGTCGACGTGGCCATCGCCCTCGCCGAAGTGCGCGAGTTCGAGCGGGACCTGATCGGGGAGGTCCAGGGCTCCGTGGTGGCCCTGCTGGCCCTCGATCGAGCCATCTCGGACCAGAGCCGGGTCATCGAAGCTGCCGGAAAGCTCGCCGTGGCGTCCGAGGCCCGGTTCCGAGCCGCCGAGGTCTCGGAGGCGGACGTGAACCTGCTCCAGATCGAGCTCGCCCGCTTCGAGCAGGACCTGCGACTGCTCGAGCTGGAGCACCGCACGGAGGAGCTGCGTCTCAATCAGCTTCTCGACCGCCCGCCGGAGGCTGAGGTCCCGCTGGCAGGCGACCTCCAGGCAAGCCATCTCGAGGTCCGCGCCGGGCTGGAGGAGGACGCGATGCGGCGGCGCCCGGACCTCCAGCGCCTGCGACTGGAGCAGGACCGCGCCGGGGCCGAGGCCCGGCTGGCCCGGGCCGAGGCGTGGGAGGACTGGACGATCGGGGTGGGGTACGACTTCGACCGCCAGGTCTTCGCCGGAGAGCCCCCGATCGATCCGATCGGGGTGAAGCGAGACGACTTCCTCGGTCTCTCGCTCACGGTTCCGCTCCCCGTCTTCGATCGCAACCAGGGTCGGATCGCCGCCGCGCGAGCGGAAGAACGGAGGGCCGGCGCCCGGATCGCAGGGCGCCGACGCGCGATCGAGAGGGAGGTCGGCACCGCACTGGGCCGGGTCGAGGAGCTGGCCCGCGTGATGGAAGAATACCGCGATCGCATCGTGCCGCGCACGACGCGCAACGTCAGCCTGCTGGAGAGGGGCTATCGCGAAGGCCTGGTGGGCATTGCCGAGCTCGTGCAGGCCGAGCAGCAGTATGCGGACGCCGCGGTGCGCTACGCGCGAACCCTGGGCGAGCTGCGGCAGGCGGAAGTCGCCCTCGAAACGGCCTCCGCAGCCAGCCCGCTCCTCGACCCCGACCGTTCGAAGGGAGTGCAGCCGTGAGATACC
>JBDLIK010000661.1:0-2646 GCA_039714895.1 Myxococcota bacterium
CGCCGCTCCAGCCCGACGAGGCGGACCCGCTCTCATGGCCGTCCTGATCAAACGCTACGCCAACCGCAAGCTGTACAACACGGCGACGAGCCGGTACATCACGCTGAAGGGCATCGGTGAGCTGATCGAGGCCGGGGACGAGGTGCGGGTGATCGACAACGAGAGCGGTGAGGACATCACGTCCATCACCCTCTCGCAGATCCTGGTGGACACCGAGCGCTCGAACCGCTCGGTGCCCGGCAACCTGCTCTCGGAGCTGATCCATCGCGGCGGCGACGTGCTCTACGCGCTGCGGCGGGGTGTGGGCGATGCCAGCGACGGCCTGGAGGAGTTCCAGACCAACCTGCGCAAGATGCTGCGCGGCACCGACAAGGGCGGCGATTGGGTGGCCTTCGCGCCGCCCGAGTTCGACCGTCTGGTGGAACGCGCCGTCGAACGGGTCTTCAAGCTCCTCGACCTCCCCCGCCGCTCGGACATCGAGGCGCTCAACAAGAACCTCGAGCGCGTGGCCAGCGCCCTCGAGGACCTCGAGCGCCCGAGCCCTTCTCCCAATCCTTCCGAGGACTCCGCACTGGATTAGCCCCAGACGGAGGCGCGCTCCCGCAGCCCGGCGTTCACGGCGCGCTGGATCTCGGCGCGCAGCTCCTCGGTCATGCGCGAGACCAGCAGCTCGTCCTCGGCTGCCTCCATGCCCAGGTGCTCGGTGGAGACGGGTGTACCGAAGCGGATGGACCACTTGCTCGGGAGCGGGAGCAGACCGAGGGGCCCCAGCGCGGGGAAGGTGGGGGTCACCGGCAGGAAGGGGACGCCGGCCATGCGGGCGGCGCTCTCCAGCTTGAAGAGGATCGGGTGGACCTCCTCGGCACCCACCACCGCCACCGGCACCAGCGGACAGCGCATGGCGATGGCCACGCGCACCACCCCGCCGCGCCCGAAGCGCCGCAGCCGGTAGCGCTCCCGGAAGACCTTGGCGGCTCCCTTCTGACCTTCGGGGAACGCCACCACCGAGTGCCCGCTGCGAATCAGCCGCTCGGCGTTCTCGCGGCAAGCGCGCACGCCACCGAGGCGCGCCAGGAAGGCGTGCACGAAGGGCAGCGTGAGGAGCCAGTCCGCCACCAGGAAGCGCGGGCGGGGCGCAGCGGAAAGAGATCTCGACACCATGTGGGCCACCATCAGACCGTCCCAGGGCAGCAGCCCCGAGCGATTCGACACGAACAGGCAGGGCTGCTCCGACGGCAGCAAGGCGAGGCCCTCCGCCTCGATGCGCCAGTAGCGGTCGGCCAGGAAGTCCAGGAGGCGGCGCGCGCGCCCCAGGCTGTGGGCGTCGAGACCGAACTCGTCCACCTCCCAGGACCGCTCGCTCATGCCGAAGTGGGCGAGGCGCCGCCGCGCCTCGTCGAAGAGCGCCAGCGGATCGAAGCCCGTCCCCCCCTCTTCCTCGGGCCCCGGGCGCCAGCGCTCTCGGATGCCCCGCTGGAGATCTTCGAGCGCGCGACCGAGGACGTCGCCGGCCGGGTCGGGGCGAATGGGCTCGTCGCTCACGGACGACTCCTAGTGCTAGCGATACCGGCGCATGCGCCGCGACGCCACGAAAGAGAGCCAGGCCTCCTGGGTGGAGTAGACGGGCTCCCCGAAGGCGTCGAAGCCGCGCTGGCCGTCGGCCACCCAGAGGTAGCGCAGGTAGTCGTAGAACCCCTGGGGCGGGTCGCCGGTCTGGCTCCTCGAGGGGTAGTAACGCAGCCGGTACAGCAGGGGGGGCGGGATGGGGAGCAGCGACTTTCCGGCGCTGCGCAGCAGGGTCGACAGCGGCTGGACGCCGCGGCCCACCAGGTTGTAGACACCGGGCCGCCCCTCGAGGATGGCGCACAGAAACGCGTGCAGGACGTCCTCCTCGTGCACGAGCTGAAACAGGGGGTCGTAGCCCAGCAGGGTCGGCACCAGCGGCCGCGCCAGGTAGCGCGTCACCGCATCCCAGTAGCCCGGGCCCACGATCCAGCACGGCCGCAGCACCGTGACCTCGCAGTCCGGGTGGCGACGGCGCCAATCGAGGACGAGGGCCTCGGCCTCCACCCGGTTCTGGACGTTGTGGGCGTCGGGATGCCCGCGCAGCGGATGGTCCTCGGTGAGGAAGTTCGGGTTGTCGGGTCGAGCGCCGTAGAGCATGGTGGTCGAGGCGATCACCACCCGGCGCACCTTGCGGGCCGCACAGGCGTGCAGCAGATGCAGGCTCCCGATCGTCTCGAGCTCGTGGTCCTCCTCGAGATCCGGAGTGGGAAAGGTGCGAAAGGCGGCGTGCACCACCGCTTCCACCCGCTCCTTCTCGAAGATCTCCGCGAGCCGTCCGTCGGCGGTGGGATCCGTGAGGTCCAGACGGTGGAAGCGGACCTGCCGTTCGATCCGGTAGGGGCGTCGCAGGTCGATCCCCACCACCCGGATGTCCCGGGCGTGCAGGCGCTCGGCGAGCCGCTGGCCGAGGAAGGTGCCGAGGCCGGTGATCGCGACGGTGCGGGGGTTGTGCAAGGCGCGCGGGTCTCCTTCGCTTCGGCCCAGCTCACGAGATACCATCGACGGCGATGGGCGTCACGCGCCGCGCCGCAAGCGCCGACAGGCGCGCGCAGCGGGCCGAAGGCGAGGGAGGGGGGGGGA
>JBDLIK010000662.1:0-2644 GCA_039714895.1 Myxococcota bacterium
GCGAGTATCCCCCGAAACGGCGGGAGTCCACAACAGGCGGCCCGAAGCCCCCTTGCCTCCCACGGCCGGCCGGTAACGATGTGAACAGCGTTCACAGATGAGGGGCGGGGGGCGTCCGCATGATCTTCCACTTCGACATTGCGCAGTGGTCCCGGCTGCTCCGGGTCGCCTGGCGCGAGCCCGACGCGCGCGGCAGGCGTCGCATGCTGGTGCGACTGCTCGTCTACGTGCCGGTCGTCGCGAGCTTCCACGCCGTGTGCTTCTTCCTGGACGGCCTGCTGTTCCCGGGGCTCCATCGGATCCGCTCCGAGGCGCCCGTCTTCCTGGTGGGCCATGCGCGGAGCGGCACCACGCTCCTCCACAGACTCATGAGTCGGGATTCCGAGCGCTTCAGCTCGTTCATGTACTACGAGATGTTCTTCCCGTCGCTGCTCCAGAAGAAGACGATCCGCGCGCTCGCGGCGTTCGACCGCGGTTTCCTCGGCGGCCTCTTCGAACGCCGCGTCCAGGCCTGGGAACAGCGGCGCTACGGAGCCACGCAGGACATCCACAAGATGGGCCTCACGCAGCCGGAGGAGGACGACTTCCTGTTCTACTGGTCATGCGCCTCGGGCACCTGGATGCTGAAGATCCCGGCCATGGGCGAGATCGACTTCTACCACCTCGACCGGGCGCCGGAGCGCAAGCGCCGCCGCGTGAATCGGTTCTACGCCGATTGCATCCGGCGCCAGCTGTACCTGAACGGCGCCGACCGCATCCACCTCTGCAAGGCGCCCCACTTCGCCGGCCGTGTGGCGAGCTTCATCGAGAGCTTCCCGGGTGCGCGCATCGTCGTCACCATGCGCAGCCCGCACGAGACGATCCCGAGCCTGCTCAAGCTCATGAAGGTCGGTTACGAGCTGCGCGGCTGGGACGAGGTGCGCATGGCCCCCTCGCTGCGCGTGCTCGCCGAGCAGTCCTTCCACACCTACAAGCACCCGCTCGAGGTGCTCGCAAAGCATCCCGAGACACGGCACGCCATCGTCGGCTACCGGGAGCTGCTCGCGGAGCCGAAGCGTACGGTGAGCGAGGTCTACGAGGCGCTCGGGATCCCGATGACGCCGGGCTTCGCGGCAACGCTCGACGAGGAGCAGCAGCGCGCGCGGCGTCACAAGAGCGGCCACCGCTACAGCCTCGAGGAGTTCGGCCTCGACAAGGATGCCATCGAGACCGAGCTCGCCGAGCTCTTCGCGCGCTACCGCTGGAACGAGGCGCGATGAGCAAGCCCTTGTTGGTCCTGCAGCTGCGTCCCGAAGACGAGACGTCGGATCGCGAGTTCGAAGCCATCCTCCAGTACGGCGGCTTGTCGGAGGGCGAGGTCGTCCGGAAGCGAATCGAGACGACGGGAATCCCGAACGACATCGACCTCGAGGACTACGCCGCGATCATCGTCGGGGGCAGCCCCTTCGACATCAGCACCCCGGCGGCGGACAAGGCGCCGATCCAGGTGAAGATCGAGGCCGACTTCGAGCGCCTCCTGGACGAGGTCGTCGGCAGGGACTTCCCCTTCCTCGGCGCCTGCTCCGGCAACGGCCTGCTCGGTGCCCATCTCGGCACGCCGATCTCACGCAGGTACGGTGAGTCGGTGGGTTGCGTGGTGCTGGAGATCACCGAAGCCGGGAGACGGGATCCCCTCCTCGCCGGCTTCCCCGATCGCATCCCCGTGCTGCTGGGGCACAAGGAGGCGTGTGACCGCGTGCCCGACGGCGCCACGCTCCTGATGACCGGCGCGGCCTGCCCGGTGCAGATGTTCCGCATCGGGCAGAACGTCTACGCGACCCAGTTCCACCCCGAAGGCGACGCCGAGGGCTTCGCCACCCGGATTCGTGTCTACAAGCACCACGGCTACTTCCCGGCCCACGAGGCCGATGCCCTGACCGAGGCGGTCAACGCCGCGCAGACGCCTCATGCCCAGGAGATCCTGCGGCGGTTCGTGCGCCGCTATCGAGATCGGTCCGCCACACCCGACTGAGACGCGCGGGGTCGGCGACGACGCTGATCAGAGGGGACGCCGGCGGGGCCGCAGCCATAGCGGGCAGGAGCCCCCTCCAGCACTGAAGAGCGCTTCGTAGTGCGCGCGTCAGCCGTTGCCCCGCTTCCATTCGAGGGAAGGCGGTTCCGACTCGAATCAGCGACTGCGAAGAAACCGTCATAGTGCGCGGCTGCGGCCTCCTTGCCGTGTGGAGTCGCACCGGTGTCCGGTCCCAGTGCCGGCTGGCTGCGCGTGCCCGATGTCACCGCGCGGGGCTGGCACCGCTCTTGCTTTGACAGCCCCCATCACGACTGCCTCGGGGGCGTGCGCGATCTCACGCTGCGCACGCGCGAGAGAGGAAGCAGAAATGCGTCATTCCATCGCCATCGCCGTATCCATCGCGGCCACCCTCGCGCTCACGCCGATCGCCGCGTCTGCGCAGGTCCCCTACGCCATCGACGGCGTGGTGCCGGACGCGAACACCACGGAGTTCCAGGATCCCGCCGGCAGCATCACCGAGCTGGGCCCCGTCAACTCCACCTCGACGAAGCTCAACGTCATCGGCTCGGCGTCGACACCCATGCTCGAGTTCACGAACCCCAACGGCTCGACGGATCTCTCGACCATCTGGCT
>JBDLIK010000663.1:0-2638 GCA_039714895.1 Myxococcota bacterium
GTGAACCGGGTCCTCGGATCCAGCTGGCCGGAGTGTGTCCTTCGCTTCAGACTGGGCGAGCCCCAGGCTCGCCGACTGGTTCCCGATGAGTCCGGAGCAGAGTGGTGGTACTACGACGCAGATCCCGGCTACCTGCAGGTCACCGTCGAGGGCGGCATCCTGCGGTCATGGACCCGCTGCGAATCCTGCAAACGGTGGTACGAGAACTGAGCCCGTAGCCCGGCTGGGCTGCCGGCGTACTGCGCGCCCGCGACCCCGCCCTTGCCGCCCGGCTGCCGTGATGTGACGCACATTAGCCCGCTCTCGGGCTTCCGAACCGCACGAAATCACCATTGCGAGGGGACTTGCGCCATGGAGACGATCTACCTCTGGCCGGACCAACCGGCGCTCTCCATCATGGTCTTGTGGCTCATCAGCATGATCGTGCTGTGGGCCGCGCGGACGCCCGTGCTGCAGCTGCTCGGAGAGCTCGGCAGCAACGTGGAAGACGGCCTCCGGGGGCTCGCCCAGCGCTGCGGGAACGCCGCCGAGGGCCTGCGTCAGCGGACGCGCTCGGTGCTGCTCGCCTCGGGCATGCTCGAGCTGCAGAACAAGATGGACCACGAGTTCCAGCGCATCGACTCCGGGTTCTCCGACCGCCTCGGGCAGTACTCCGAGCTGCATCGAAAGCTCGACGACACGCTCCAGAAGCTGGATGCGGACTATCAGCAGTGCGGCGAGTCTCCCCCCGAGGTGCCCGGCTGGACCTCGGCGGTGCAGGGAATCGTGGGGATCCCGAACCCCGGGGACGCGAACGTTCACAAGGTGCTCGCAGACGTGCGGTCCTCGATCCAGAAGAGCGAGAAGAAGGCCCTCCAGTCCTACAAGGACGATACGTCGAAGCGTCACAAGATCCTCGGCAAGATGCGTCCGACCTGGAAGGAGATCCGGGGGC
Organism: Myxococcota bacterium; assembly: GCA_039714895.1. GTDB lineage: Bacteria > Myxococcota_A > UBA9160 > UBA9160 > DASRUS01 > JBDLIK01. The sequence continues at coordinate 935 of JBDLIK010000663.1, forward strand.
TGATGACCCGCATGAAGGATCTCGTGGGCCGGGCGCAGGAGACCACCGCCAAGGTCAACTCCTACGTGGACGAGTACAACCGCATCAAGAAGAACGAGCAGGACGCGGCCCGGGCGCTGGCCTACTCGGCCGCCAAGCTCTTCACGATCTCGGTGCTCGTCATGGGCGTGGCCCTGGGCGGCGCCTTCATCAACTTCCAGCTGATCGCCCTGCCCATGTCCGAGCTGGTGCCGGCGGGCGCCCACATGGGCGGCGTTCCGGTGTCGACCATCTCGGCGCTCGTCATCGTGCTGATGGAGATCGCGGTCGGCATCTTCGCCATGGACCTGCTGGGGATCACCGATCTCTTCCCCAAGCTCTCGACGCTCCCGACCTCGAAGCGCCGTCTGGTGCTGGGCGTCGCGCTGACGGGACTGTTCTTCCTGGCGGCGGTGGAGAGCTCGCTGGCGATCCTCCGCGAGATGATCGTGGAGGCGGATGCCGCCCTCAAGATGTCCCTGGCCGGGGGTGACGGCCCGGTCGTCCAGGCCAGCACGTCGAAGATCCCGGTGATCGGGCAGGCGGTTCTCGGGTTCGTGTTGCCCTGGATCCTGGCGATGGTGGCGATCCCCCTGGAGATGCTGCTGGACAGCGGCCGTCACGTGCTCGCGGACCTGACGGCGCTGCTGCTGGACGGCCTCGGCGCGCTCTCGCGCTTCGTGGCCTTCATCTGGGGATCGCTCATGCGCACGCTGCCCAAGCTCTACGACGTCTACGTGGCGATCCCGCTCAAGATCGAGCGCTCGCTGCGAGCGAGCGAGAAGGACTCCCCCCGCAATCCTGCCCGCAAACGGTCCGGAGGCCGGGCTGAATCGGGCTTGCGTGAGGAGAGCCTGGCATGAAGACCTGGATCGTGGGACTGCTGACTTCGCTCCTGCTGCTGGGATGCTCCGGCGGGTCCGGCTACGAGCAGGCGATCTGCGTGCTGGTGGACGTCTCGGGGACCTACGCGGACGAGAAGGCCGGAGTCGTGAAGCTCCTCAAGCGGGACATCCTGCCGAGGATGGTGCCGGGCGACACGCTGATGCTCGTGCGCATCGACAGCCAGAGCTACGAGAAGGAGAACCTCGAGGTGCTCGTCACCCTCGAGTCCCGGCCGTCCCGTGCGAACGCCCAGAAGCTCGCCCTGGCCCAGGCGCTCGATGCCTTCGCGGCCGAGCCCGGGGGCTCGAAGTTCACGGACATCCCGGGCGCCATGATGCTCGGCGCGGAGTACCTGCGGGAGGTCCCCAGCGGCAGCCGGGTGATGCTCGTCTTCAGCGACCTCGCGGAGGACCTGCCGGCGGGCTCCAAGCGAACGCTCAGCGAGAGCGAGTTCGAGGGGATCGAGGTGGTCGCCATGAACGTGAAGCGCCTGGAGAAGGACGCCCGGGACCCGGAGGTCTTCCGCCAGCGCCTCTCCCAGTGGGAGGAGCGGGTCATCGCCTCCAAGGCCGAGGGCTGGCGGACCCTGCTGGACCCGGCCAAGCTGGCGGCCGTCCTCGACGAGGTGCGCCGCTCCTAGTGCCGCCGCGCGCGGCGCGCCAGCAGCCCACTCCCGCGAGGGCGGCGAGGCCGAGGAGCAGCTGGGAGGGCTCGGGGACCGCCATGGAGTAGTTCCCGAGCAGGATGAACATCTCATCCTCGGTGGTGATGCCACCGTGGGCCGGACAGGCGTCGCAGAGC
>JBDLIK010000664.1:0-2630 GCA_039714895.1 Myxococcota bacterium
AGCGGCTTCCTGCCGGGGAAGCTCTCCGGCGGCGAGCAACAGAGGGTCGCTATCGCCCGGGCTCTGGTGGGCTCCCCCAGCCTGCTGCTGTGTGACGAGCCCACGGGCAATCTGGACTCCCGATCGTCGGCTTCCATCCTCGATCTCTTCGAGGAGCTCAACCACGACGGCCTCACCCTGGTCGTCGTCACCCACGACCCGGACGTCGCGAACCGGGCTTCCCGCCGCGTGCACATGGTCGACGGCTCCCTGACGAGCCTCGACGGCCGAGAGGAGGAACCGCAGGAACGAGGCACACCCGCTCCGCCCGCTTCCGGGCGGACGAGCGTTTCGCGCTCCGGGATCACGATGCGGGATCTGCTGGATGAGGCGCTGGCGGGGATGTTCGCCAGGCCGGTGCGCATGGCGCTGACCGTCCTCGGGGTGGTGATCGGAATCACCGCCCTGGTGGCGACCCTCGGACTGACCCGGACCGCCGGCAACCGCATCATCAGCCAGTTCGACCGACTCGCCGCGACGGAGCTCTTCGTCTCGGCGAAGCCGGGCAGGACCACTGGGATCATCGACCCCAAGGCGATTCCCTGGGACGCACCGGCTCGGCTGCGACGCTTGAACGGCGTGGTGGCCGCGGGAACGGTGAGCGACGTCGACGTGGGAGAGGCGCTGGTCAGCTCGTCGCCCGTGCGAGATCCACTGAAGCAGACGGCCTTCAAGCTCTCGGTGCAGGCCGCGTCCCCCGAGCTCTATCGAGCGGTGAGGGCGGAGCTCGCAACCGGGCGCCTCCCCGACCTGGGCCATTCCAACCGCGGGGACCGGGTGGCGGTTCTCGGGCCGGACGCAGCATCGAGGCTCGGGATTGCGGGCATCGAGCAGCTGCCGGCCATCTCCATCGGCGATCATCTCTACCTGGTCGTCGGGATCCTGAGCGACGTCGCCCGCCGACCCGAGCTGCTCGGGGCCGCCATCATCCCGGAAGGGACCGCACGCCGTCACTTCGGCTTGGAAGGTCCGGGCACGGTGGTGGTGGAGACGAAGATCGGCGCCGCCTACCTGATTGCCGATCAGGCGCGCACCGCACTGCGCCCCGAGGAGCCGAGGGCGCGCAAGGTCGAGGTCCCCATCGAGCCCCGGCGCGGCCGCGACGAAGTGCAGACGGACCTCGCCGTGATGTTCCTGCTGCTCGGCGGACTGTCTCTGGTGGTGGGGGCCATCGGGATCGCCAACATCACCCTGGTGGGGGTAATGGAGCGGACCGGCGAGATCGGCCTGCGCCGGGCCATCGGAGCCACCCGTGGGCACATCGCGGCACAGTTCCTGATGGAGAGCGCCTCCATGGGCGTGGTCGGAGGGATCATCGGGGCCAGCATCGGGGTGTTCATCGTGGTGGGGGTGGCGGCCTATCAGGTCTGGACCCCGGTGCTCGATCCCGCGGCACCCTTCCTGGCCCCGCTGGTCGGTGGCGTAATCGGGCTGCTGTCGGGGGCCTATCCTGCGCTGCGTGCGGCGAACCTCGAGCCGGTGGAAGCGTTTCGCAGCTGAGCCCTCCGCCTGGAGCGGAGGGCCCACCGTCGGGTCCCCGGGCGCAGGCGGAACCGCATCTTCCGCCGCCCGATCCGCTCGCGCTAGACTGGGGGCCATGCGGAACCCGATTCTCGTCCTGGTCGCTTCCACGCTGTGCCTTCTCCCCCTGGCTTGCGGCGGCCCGAGCGCCATGAAGGTCCTGGAGGGCACACGCGAGCTCAGCGTCGAGGTCTGCGACCCTTCGGGCGGTCCGTTCAGCCTCGACATCACGAACCCCTTCCTCCCCTACCCCGAAGGCGGGCGCTGGGTGCTCGAGGGCGGCGGAGACCGCGTCCAGATCACCGTGCTCTCCGATACCGAGGTCGTGGCGGGGGTCACGACCCGCGTCGTCGAGGAGCGCGAGTGGGAGGGCGGCGAGCTCGTCGAGGTCTCCCGCAACTTCGTCGTCCAGGCCCCGGATGGCTCGGTCTGCTACTACGGCGAGGAGGTCGACGACTACGACGACGGAAAGATCTCCGGCCACGGCGGTGCCTGGCGCGCTGGCGAGGGCAACGCGAAGCCGGGCATCCTGATGGCGGGTCGGCCCGAGGTGGGGATCTCGCACAAGCTGGAGGTGTCGCCGGGTTCCGCAGAGGACGCCGCAGCGGTGGTCGCTATCGGCGACAGCGTCACGGTCCCGGCGGGAACCTTCACGGACACGCTCTCGGTGCTCGACGTGAACCCGCTCCACAACGAGGTGGACCCGAAGCACTATGCGCGGGGCATCGGAATGATCGTCGACGAGAAGCTCGAGCTCATCGAGTACACCCTGCCCTGATGCGACAGCCCTCGCCTGGGCAGGAGGGCTGGAAGGCGCCAGCGGCAGGAGTCTGGTGCTCGACGGCGGCGGGGTCCCGGTGGCTCGCAGCGCTCCCCATCGCAGACCCGGAGGGATGAACGTGGGACAGCGACTCGAGCTAGGGCGCACCGGCCTCGCGTTCCTCACCGGGTGCCTGCTGCTCGCCCAGCCGTCCACGGGACGGGGGGCCGAGGCGGAGTCGACCGCCCGCGCCTACTCGCCCTACGCAGGTCGGACCCACCCGACCCGGGTCTACTGGGGGGACACCCAC
>JBDLIK010000665.1:0-2629 GCA_039714895.1 Myxococcota bacterium
TGCCCCTCTCAGCGCGCGTATCGCCCTTCCCGGCTTCGCTCCGGTGAGCTCTCCCTCCTCCACCACAAGCACCCCGTTCACGATGACGTATGGAATGCCGTCGGGCGGGCGGAGGGGGTCCGTGTAGGTGGCCCGATCGAGGACCGCGTCCGGATCGAAAATTGCAAGATCGGCGTCGGCTCCCACTTCGATCCTGCCCTTCCGGGCCATGCCGGGCACCCGGCCCTCGAGGCGGCGGGCCGGTTCGATGGTGAACTTGCGCAGGGCCTCCATGAGATCGAGCGCGCCCTCCAGCCGTACGTAGCGGCCCAGGACCCTGGAGTACGAGCCGGCCCCCCGCGGATGGCCGAGCCCGTCCGCTATGTAGCCGTCGCTGGCGATCATGGTGAGGGGGCTCGTCACCGCCTCCCGCGTTTGCTCTTCGCTCCGGCCGTGGATCACGACGTATCCGCCCAGCTCGCGGTACCGCACGAAGCTCTCGCGGGCGAGGCGCTCGCCGGTTTCGAGCCACTGGAAGTCGTGGTAGCGCTCGTCGGGCCAGCTCTCCCAGTCGTCGAAGAGCGCCGATTCAATCGCCGTCATCGAGGCGCCGTACGGATACGCTTCGGTGGTTACGTCCTGCCCCGCTTGACGGGCGGCCTGGATCGCCGACAGGAACTCGGTGAGGTCGTCGCCGCCGCTCGAGTTCACGTGCACGATGTGCAGGGACGCGCCCGCGTCTCGAGCAGCCACGATAGTCGAGTCGAGACCCGCTACGCCGCTGCGCAAGTGGATGTGGACCGCCGCCCCCCGCTCGGCGGCCAGGCGGAAGAGCCGGCCGATCTCGTCCCAGTCGGCCCCGGGCGTGTAAGCCGTGCCGAAGCCCACCGCCAGGGCTCCCGCACCCAGGCCTTCGCGCACCCGCCGCTCGATCTCATCCAGCTCGGCGGGGCCTGCCGTCGCCGAACCGCCGACGCCCGCGGGCACGAGCCCCTTCGCCGGATCGTCGAAGACCTCCATGCGTACTGGAATGTGGCCGACGCTCGCGCCGTAGTTGACCCGCTGCCCGTCCTCACGCTGTGCATAGAAAACGTCGATGTCGGCTACGCCCACCTCGAGCTCCAGCGCCGAGGTCACCCCGTCCCGCACCGCGAACCCGTACGCCTCGTCGCTCCGACCGTGCTGGTGCAGGTCGATGAAGCCGGGGGCGACGACCAGGCCGGTGGCGGCGATTACGCGCTCTCCCTCGAGCGGCGTCTCGCTCACCGCGACGATGGTGCCGTTCCGGATCCCCAGGTGCCTGACCGCGTCGAGGCCCGAGGCGGGATCCATGACCCGCGCGCCCTGAATGACGAGGTCGTAGGTGTGCGTCGCGGCGTCCTCCTCGGGGCTGCCCGCACAGGCTAAGGAGGCGACCAAGGGAAAGCAGACGAGCAACCGGGCGAGCGTTCGCATGGTGCTGCGGATGCTACGGAATGGCTCAGACGGACGCCAGCCACGCGGCCGGAGTTGAGCCCGCGCGTGATTGGCTCTTCTCTCGGCGCGCGCCCCGTGTCGCGCGGGGACTACGTAGTTTTCCCTCTCCTCATACGTAGGCTCGCTGCACCGCCTCATGCCGCCGGTTTCCCACCTTGGGCCCAACGCTAATCGGACCAAAGGGGGAACCCATGCGATCCCCAGTGTCGACACGGAGTCGCCCGACAGCCGACCACGAGCATGCCACCTCAACCAAGAGAGGACAAAATGAGCAAGCCGAGTTGGACACGATCAGTCACCGGACCTATGGCACTGACAGGCCTCACCTTCGCGCTCGTGCTGCTCGCGGCGTGCGGAGAGGATGCCACCGCGCCGGATCCGAATGCAGGCGATCCGCAAGAGACAGTCCAGTGTGAGGCCGCGACGGACAAGGTCGAGGCCTCCGTGACCGTCGGTGCCGAGGTCGTATTCGACTGGACGCCTGCCTGCGATGTCGCGTTGGTCCTGGTGGAGCCGCTGGGGTCGGGTGCGGACCTCTGGGCCGTCGCGCTCCCCGATGAAAGCAACGGCATCGCGCCACCGGTCACCTACGGCGTGGTGCCGCCGGGCGCCGAGTCCAACGAAGCCGCGGCGCCGCTCACGCCCGGCGAGACCTACGAGTTGATTCTCTGGCGCATCATGCCCGACGGCAGCGCGGCCCTTCTGACCGTGCACCAGTTCACGCGTTAGGAGTCTTTGCGACCGGCCGTCCCCTCTCCGGGCGGCCGTCGCACGGTCCCTCATCGGCTCGACGGACCGCGGGAGAGGCGTTTGCTGCCGCGACCGGCGCCGCCACGCGGAGGCGCAGGCTTGATTCCCGATCGATCGGCACTGGCCGCGCCGAAACGCAGTGCGCAATCTTCGTGTTTCGCAAAGGCCGCCTACCGCTAGAGTCGGTGGTCACGTTCCCCAGGTCCGAGATCATGTCAACCAAAGCCCTGCCCGTCCTCCTCGTCCTCGCCGCGGCCTGCGCGGAAGCCGCGCCGGAGCTATCCGAAGAGGCGACGCCGACGCCCGACCCCGAGGTGCTCATGGACGCCGACCGCGCGTTCGCGGCCGACGTGGCCGAAGGTGGCGCGGACGCGTGGGTCTCGTGGTTCCACCCCGACGGCGCGATGATCCAGCCCGGGGTCGG
>JBDLIK010000666.1:0-2624 GCA_039714895.1 Myxococcota bacterium
TCACGGTACTCCGCCAGCACCGCCTCCTCGAGGGCCCCGCGCACCCGCTCGTGCTGTGTCAGCAGCTCCCGCCGCTCTGTCGCGAGCTTCTCGATCTCGTTGACGAGCCTCTTCTCGCTGGTGGAGGCGAGCACGTCGACGATCCCGGTGATGGACTCCTCGAGCTGGCGATTGCTCTCGTCGTCCCCCTGCAGGACGCTCACGCAGAGGGGCTGGAGGGGCGCGGCGAGCTTCTCGCGCACCACGCGCAGCGCCTTCGAAGCGTGGCTGGTGACGAGGATGCTCTTGTTCTGCGCCAGCAGGTGGCCCACCAGATTGGCGATCGTGTGGCTCTTGCCGGTACCGGGCGGACCCTGGACGAGCACGGCACCCGTCTCCTCGAGCCGCCGGATGACCCGCTCCTGCTCGGCGTTTGCGGGCTTGGTGAGGAGCACGTCGATGGGAGCCTCGGGGTCTCCCTCTTCGCCGCGGCCGGTCTCGATGCCCACCACCCGCAGCAGCGATTCGGGGAGCTCCGTGCGCTCGTCGAGGCTCTCCAGCAGGCGTTCGATGCTCTCCGCCAGACCCTGGTTGCGGTTGCCGAGCAGCAGGTGGGGCTGTCGGTAGACGACGGGACCCGTTGCGTTCGCGACCTCCCGATCGTCCTCCAGATACTGGCCGTTCGTCCAGAAGCGCTGCACGAAGTCCTTCAGGAACTCGCGGGTGCTGTCGCCGGCCAGGGGGTGGAAGTGCTCCCGGGCCACCGCGTCATTGACGTACTGGATGCCCTTTCCGTCCAGGCCCACGTGGCGCAGCAGCGGCGTGTAGATCTCGGGGTTGTCTTCGGAGTCCACGACGGTGAACTCCGGCACCGAGGCATTGAAGCGCAGCTCCACCCGCTGCACGAGGACCGGATGCCGCACCCGGCCGGTGGGATGGTCGAGCAGCAGGATGCCGTCGGCCAGGAAGAGCTGGTACTTCTCGGACTCTCGCTCGAAGTGCGCCTGCAGGTCGAAGAGGTCCGAGAAGACGGCGAGAGCACCGCTCACGTCCCGGGCGCCGACCTCCCACTCCCCCTTGCGGTCGAGCCACTCCTCCAGCGCTTCGGAGCGCTCCTCGGAATGGTCGAAGCGCTGGGTGGCACCGCGGATCCGGCGGGTCTTGCGCACGAAGGCAGCAGGATCGGTGTCCACCTCGTTCCAACCGCTCTTGAGCCAGTTGGCGATGACCACCGAGGGCTCCGGGCACTCGGGCTCCTGGGGGCGCCCCACCTTGAGGATGAAGTCGCCGTAGCCATCGCCCGAGCACTCGCCCTCGGCGCCGAGATGGAAGCCGCGTTGGATGAAGGGAGAAGCCGGCAGCGAGTCGAGCCGGAGGTGCCACTCGCGGTCGCCGAGGTCGACGACCGGCGGCGTGCGCACCCGGTGCATCTCGCGGAGGTACTGGAAGACCTGGCGGATCCGTGCCCTGGCGGCGGCGACGTCGTAGCTCTTGGACATGGACCTCTTTCCGGCATGGGGTGAGCGCGGGGGCCTCGCGCGGCCCCTCTGGCTCTCATCGGAAGACGGCGGCGCGGATGGAGCGTCTTCCGCTCGCTGCGGCCGTGCGCCGCCAGCGATCGAGGGGTTCGCTTGTTTGAGGGTTTTTCCCCTCGGACTGGAAGGAGCTAGAGTGTGACCGCGCTCACCGGCGCCGGGAGAACGACCCGGCGGAGGACCGAGAGTGTCCCAACCCGCCCTCGAGGCTCCCGCGGCGCAGCGCGCGGCGGGAGAACGTGCGCCTCTCGCGACGATCCTGTCCTGGGGGGCACCGGCCTTCGCGGCCTCCGCCCCGCTGTTCTTCGTTCAGTTCTTCTTCCTGAACTTCGCCACGGACGTGCTGCTGCTGCCTCCCCTCGTGGTGGGGGTGATCTTCGCGCTGGGCCGCCTCTGGGACGCGATCTCGGATCCCATCGTCGGGACCTGGAGCGACCGCTCCCGCACGCGCCTTGGAAGACGCCGGCCCTGGATGCTGGCGGGTGTGCCCCTGCTGGTGGGCGCGCTGCTGATGATCTGGATCCCGCCGACCTCGCTCTCGGGGACCGCCCTGGTGGCCTGGGTCGCCGTGGCGCTCTTCGCCTTCTACACCGCCTTCACCTGCTACATGGTGCCCCACCAGTCGCTCGGCGCGGAGCTCAGCACCGATCACCACGACCGCAGCCGCGTCTTCGGCATCCAGTCCGCGTCCTTCACCGTCGGCATCATGCTCGCCTTCGGGGGCATGCAGCTGGTGACGACCGCGGCGGACCGCCGCGCGGCCGCTGCGGAGCTGATGGTCGTCTGGGTGGTGGTGATGGCGGCTCTGCTGCTCGTCCCCCCGCTGCGGGTGCGCGAGCGTCCCGAGTACCAGGGCCGGGGAGGACAGAGTTCCTTCCGTGCGATGGGCGACGTGCTCGCCAACCCCCATGCCCGGCGGCTGCTCTTCGCCCAGTTCGTGCAGATGCTCGGCACGGGAGTGATCGGAATCCTGTCTCCCTATCTCGTGCTCTACATCCTGCGCGACCCGGAGCTCATCGGACCGCTCCCGGCCGCGTTCGTGGTCTGCAGCGTGGCCTCCATCCCGGTGTGGGTTCGGGTGTCGCGCCGCATCGGCAAACGCGACGCCTG
>JBDLIK010000667.1:0-2620 GCA_039714895.1 Myxococcota bacterium
TCGGTCTACAGCGAGAAGCCCCTGGGTCTCGAGCTCACCGAGGGGCGCCACCTGCTCGAAGCCGCCGCCAAGCAGGGCGTGCGCCTCGGCTGTGCACCGGACACCTTCCTCGGCGCAGGCCTCCAGACCTGCCGGAAGCTCATCGACGAAGGCGCCATCGGCGAGCCCGTGGCCGCCAACGCCTTCATGCTGTCCCCGGGTCCCGAGAGCTGGCACCCAGGGCCCGGAATCTTCTACCAGCGGGGCGCCGGGCCGCTCTTCGACATCGGTCCCTACTACCTGACTGCGCTGGTGATGCTGCTGGGGCCCGCCCGCCGGGTGACGGCCTCCGGCCGCATCACCCACGAGAGACGCCAGATCGGCAGCCAGCCCCTGGCGGGACAGTGGATGGACGTGGAGGTGCCCACCCACGTCGCGAGCCTCGTCGATTTCGAATCGGGACCCGTGGCCACCCTCGTCACCAGCTTCGACGTCCAGGCGAGCCGCTGTCGCAACCTCGAGATCTACGGAACCGAGGGCACGCTGGCGGTCCCCGACCCCAATACCTTCGGGGGTCGGGTGCAGGTCCGGCGCTCGTACCGCGACGAGTGGCAGGACGTCCCCCACTCCCATGGGAACGCTGAGCAGAGTCGCGGCATCGGACTGGCCGAGATGGTACGGGCCATCACCGGAGACCGTCCCCACCGGGCCTCGGGGGAGCTGGCGCTCCACGTGCTCGACCTGATGGAGAGCGCCATCCGGGCCTCGCAGAGTGGATCTCACGCCGTGCTCGAGACGAGCTGCGAGCGGCCCGCCGCGCTGCCCGCCGGGCTCGCGGACGACTGCTTCGACGACTGAGCTGGAGAGCCGTGGAACCGCTGCGCTACGGGATCGTCGGGGGCGGGTTCATCACCGGCTTCCAGCTGCGCGCCCTGCAGCAGGTGCGCGGGGTGGAGGTGGCCGGGCTCGTCTCGCGGACACCCCCGGAGAGCCATGCAGGCTTCGTGCGCGAGCACGGGCTCGGCGCCGGGACGATCTACGGCAGCATCGCGGAGATGGTCCCTCAGGTGGACGTGGTGGCCTGCTTCGGTCCCAACTTCACCCGCGTGTCCGCCCTCGAGGAGGTCGCCGCAGCCGTGCGCGGCGGGAGCCGACTGCACGGGCTCATCTGCGAGAAGCCCCTGGCCCGAAACCTCAGCGAGGCTCGGCGGGTGCTCGAGCTTGCCCACGAGATCGGCGCCCCGACGGCCTACTTCGAGAACCAGATCCACATGAAGAGCGTGCGCGCGGCGCTCGAGCAGCTCCGCCCCGTGATGGAGGGGATGGGGCCCCTCGCCCTGGCCCGGGCCGCCGAGGAGCACGCGGGACCCCACGCCCCCTGGTTCTGGGATCCGACCCAGCAGGGAGGCGGGGTGCTCTCGGACATGGGCTGCCACGCCATCGCACTCTCGTGGTACGCGCTCACGCCACCGGGGCGGCCCGTGCGCCACCTCGAGCCCGTCTCGGTGCAGGCGGACGTCGCGCTCCTCAAATGGGGGCAGCCGCGCTTCCGCCAGGCCCTGCTGGAGCGGCACGGCATCGACTACACAAGAACGCCCGCCGAGGACTTCGCCACCGGGCTCGTCAGCTACCGCGATCCCGAGACCGGGCGCCATTCCAAGGGACAGTTCACCGTCTCGTGGATGTACGACAAGCAGGGACTGCGGCTGCTGCTCGACGGCCTCGGTCCGGGCTACGCCCTCGAGGCCAACAGCCTGCGCTCACCACTCGAGATCTTCATCGGCGACGAGGCAGCGGCGGCAGTCGGGGATGCCGAGCTCGCTCTCGAGAAGGCCACCGCCAGCCGGGGCCTGCTGACCATCCAACCCAACGAGGCGGACCTCTACGGCTACACGGACGAGAACGCGGATGCTGCCGCCGCCTTTCGCGCGGGCCGCCCGGCGCTCCTCGACTTCGAGTATGGCCTCGAGATCGTCAGGCTCACCATGGCCGCCTACCTCTCCGCCGAGCGCGGCCGGGTGGTGGATCTACGCGATCCCGAGACCCTGCGGGAGCTCGAGGACTACGTGCCGCTGATCCAGCAGGGTCGCGGCAGCGAGGTCCTTCACCCGGAGTGGGTCGCTTCAGAGAGGTCATACGCTCAGCAGGAGGAAGCGGGACGATGACGCCGGAGCCCGACGACGACGACGGAGGCGAGAAGGAGGACTCCCGCGGCGGCCATCGAGAGATGAAAGGGGTCGGAGAGGTAGTGCAAGAGACCCACGGGGGCGCCGGCCGAGTGGTCCGGATGGGCGCTCATCGCGGTTGGGACCAAGAAGAGTACGAGGGCAAGAAGCAGGCACCTCATGGAAGCCTCCTAGGATGGGCGACCCCGAATCTTGGCACAGCCCCGGCCGGTCCGGCCCCCCCCCAAGCCGCGCCCGATGTCCGATCGCGAATTACCTCGCGAAATCAGGAACATAGGGTCCGATATGTCCTAGATTCTGAAGAAGTCCCCGAAAGGGAAGGGGGCGCGGCGGCAACGGTACAGTTGAGGTGATCCTCCGGCGCGCCGATCAGATTCCAATTGGGGATTGCTGTGTGACCGCACGGACAGGAATGATATGGGTCCCGAGGGGGCTCACACTGGCGCTCTCGCTGC
>JBDLIK010000668.1:0-2619 GCA_039714895.1 Myxococcota bacterium
TTCTCCACCATCGTCGCCACCGAGTGAGCGCAGTAGTTGCTGCCGGGCCCACCGTGGTACGGAAGGCCTCCGGTCACCGTGAGCGGGCGAGGGTCGTCGACGGCGAGGCCCAGGGCGTCACGCGCGAAGTGGAGCGAGCTGGCGAAGCAGCTGTAGAGATCGAGGTGGGCGACGTCGTCGAGGCCCACTCCCGCCCGGGCGAGAGCCTCGCGGCTGGCCTCTTCCATCGCCACGGAGCGCCAGAGCTCCTCCCGGGCGCAGACGATGGCCGGGTCCCGAGCGGGGCACCAGCCGCGCAGGTAGACCCGCCGATCCCGCGGCACGCCCAGAGCATCCGCCTTCTCGTGGCTGGTCAGGAGGATGGCCGCACCCATGTCGACGTCCATGATCGCCACCATGTGCTTCGTGTAGGGATAGGCGACCATGCGATTCTCCGGAACGGCCTTGGCGATCTCCTCCGCGCCGCGCTCCACCTGGAACCAGGCGTGGGGGTTGTGGGCCGCCACCCGGGTCATGGGCGCCAGGGTGCGCGCGGCCTCCAACCGGTAGTCGTCGGGGAGGGCTCCCCGGTGCGCGCGCCGGGCCACGTCGAAGAGCGCGAAGGTGAGGTAGGCCTGGAAGATCTCGTGGGCGAGCTCTGCAGGATGAAAGGGATCCTCGAAGGGGGGCGGGGTGCGCTCCAGCGCGGGGTGGCTCCAGGCGGGCTTGCCGCCCTGCTTCCGGATGCGCCGGCGGCTCTCGAGCAGCTCGCCCCCGACCACCAGCGCGGCCTCGCTGCGGCCCTCGAGGATGGCCTCGGCGGCCTCGTCGAGGAGCTTCTGGGACGAGGTGCCGCTCATCCCGGAGCTGCGGCGGCGGCCCTCTGAGAGATCCAGCCGCTCGGCGAGGCGGCGGGTGGGGTCGTCGTACTGCCAGGTCAGGCTGTAGACCAGCGCCAGGTCGTCCACCGACGCCAGCACGGCCTTCGCGCCGCTGTCCGCGGCCGCGGCGCGGCTCACCTCCTCCCACAGGTCGAGCGGCTCGGGTGCGAGCCCTTCCTCGCGGCGCAGGGTGCGCCGCGCCACTCCGACGATGCAGGGACTCCGGGGGTCGGTCAACGGGCCTTCCAGTTCGGCTTGCGCTTCTCCGCGAAGGCCCTGGGGCCCTCCTTCGCATCCTCGCTCTGGAAGACCTGCTTCGCGAACTCCGACTCGAGCGCGTAGGCCTCCTCCAGGGGGAGTCCGAGGCCGCGCAGCACACTCTCCTTGGTGGCCTGCACCGCCAGGGGCCCGTTCGCGGTGATGCGCGCCGCCCAGTGCCGTGCGCGGTCCAGCAGCTCCTTCTCCTCCACGATCTCGTTGAGCAGCCCGAGCTCCAGGGCGCGCTCGGCGGGAAAGGCCTCGGCGGTGAGCAGGAACTCCATAGCCGCCGGAAAGGGAATCTGGCGCGGCAGCCGCACCGTGGTGCCCCCGCCCGCGAAGAGCCCGCGCTTGGGCTCCATCACCCCGAAGCTGGCATGGCGCGTGGCGATGCGGATGTCGACACCCCCGAGCATCTCCATGCCTCCGGCCACGCAGGGGCCGTTCACGGCGGCGATCACCGGCTTGAAGATCTTCACGTTGCGCAGCACCGCGTAGGTGCCATCCGAGAGCCGGCAGCCATCGATCTCCTTGACCTTGCCCGCCGCGATCTCCTTCTGGAGCTTGGTGATCTGGGGGATGTAGGTCTTGAGGTCCGCCCCCACCATGAAGTTGCGCTCTACGCCGGTGACGATCGCCACCCAGGCATCGTCGTCGTCCTTGAAGCGGCGCCAGGCCGCGGCCAGATCCCGGAAGTGGTAGAGGTCGAGGGCATTGCGCGCCTCGGGGCGCTCGATGGTGACGAGGACGACGTGCTCCCCGTCCTTCTCGTAGTGGATGGGCAAAGGCGCTCCCGGACTGGGCAAAGACCCGTCCAGGGGTAGCGCAGGCCACGGGCTCCCGACAGCTTGCGGAGGCGAAGCCCTGGCCGAGCGAAGCGGCACACAGTGCCGCCTGCGGCCACGATCGCCTCGTCCCCTTCTCGTGCAAGCGGCCTGGTTTCTGTCCCTCCTGCGGCGGCCGGCGCATGGCCGCGAGGTCGCGAAGCGACCGAAGCGCTTGCGAAGCTTCGCTTCGCCGCGACACCGCCGCGTATCTCGTCGATTGCGTCCTGCCCGAAGTGCCTATCCATCAATGGGTTCTCACGCTGCCCTACCCGCTCCGCTACCGCTGCGCCTATGACGCTGCACTCACCACCGAGATCCTCCGCCGCTTTCTCCGTGCGCTCTTCTCTGCACTTCGTCGGCGCGCGAAGGGCCAGTGGGGCACGGCGCGGGGTCGGTGCGGTGCCGTCACCTTCATTCAGCGCTTCGGCTCGGCCCTGATAAGGGCAACGCGACGCGTTTCCTTCCCCTGTCCCCGCCGAGCCCGGACGAGGTGGCGCGCGTGCTGGCCAGGACGGCGCGCCGCATCGCGAGACTCGTTACATCGCGAGCCGAGGGCGACGACGACGCCCTCGCCCGCGAGGACCTCCCAGGTTCCCGGGCCGTCCTCTTCGTGCACGCTGTGGTCCAACACCCCGCCGGATACGACCCCTCCTCGCCCCTACCCCTCTTCGAGG
>JBDLIK010000669.1:0-2618 GCA_039714895.1 Myxococcota bacterium
ATCCCACGCATGGTCGGGGCCTCGAAGGCCCCGAGGGTCTCGGAGTTGCTGGCGGTGCCGAGCGGCAGCTCGTGGCAGCCGGCGGTCGTGTCGGCGCAAGTCACCGGCTCCGCCAGCGAGTTGGCGAGGGGGCCGCCGCGGTTGCCCGGGTTGTCGCGGAAGAAGTCGTCGAAGCCGTCGAGGGCCATGGCACTGACCACGTCGCCGATCGGTCGCTCCCGCGCCGGGGGATACGAGACCCGCTCCAGGAAGATCGCCATGTTCTGTCGCTCGGTGTCGTCGAGCAGCCCCGGCTCGCCGGTGGGTCCATTCGCGCAGCCGGGAGGGTCCTGATCACACATCACGCCCGAGAGGCTGGCCTCCACCAGGTGCCGGAAGCAGGCCTGCTGGTTGTCGATCTCGCAGGTGACGCCACCCGCGGTCTGGGAAGGGGAGGCGTTGCCGTTGGGATCCTCACCGCTCGGTCCGCCGAAGGGGTCGCCGAGGGCGCCGTCCCAGTGCAGCGGCACGGTGTCGCGCAGTCCCCGCACGGGCATGGTGGTGCGCGGCTCCTCGCCGTTGCACGCCTGGCATTGGCCGCCGATGCGCCAGAGCAGCTGGTCCGTGTTCCCGTCCGGATGGCAGCTCGCGCACGAGAAGGTGCCCGACGTGGACGCGTCGGCGTCGTTGAAGGCGATCCGGCCCAGCCGTACGAGCGTGGGCGTGGGGTCGTCGCCGACCGGGATGGGGTTCACCGCCACGGTGCCGTCGAGGGCGAGCGTGCCGCCCGCGCCCACGGTGACCACGCTCACGCTGTTTCCCAGCGTGTTGAGCACGTAGGCCGTGCCCGCGTCGGTGCTCGGTCCGCTCGGCACGAACGCGATGCCACGGGGAATCTCCCCCACGTCCAGGCGGTCGAGCACGTCCGAGTCGGTGGTGCCGGTGGCGTCGTAGCTGAAGATCCGGCTCGATGCGGCCGCGGTCGCAACGACGGTCGATCCGTCGGAGGTGAGCACGATGCCGTAGGGGGTCGCGAGGGCGTTCCCCGCTGCCGGCTGACTCGGGACCAGGACCTCCACGTCCATGCGCGTGGGGCTTCCGCAGCTCCCGGAGGTGCAGCTTACCCGGGTGAGCTGGTTGAGGAACATCCGATTGTCGAGATCCGCAAGCGGGAGTCCGTCGTCGCCGTTGGCGTCGTTGCGGGCATCCGTCTGGGACACCCAGAGATCGTGGGCTCCCCCGTTCACCTGCCCGACGAGGCCGTAGAGGAGGGTTCCCATGCCGGTCACGCTGTCGACGGGGAGCGCGCCGTCCGAGAGTCCCGCGCTGATGTCGAAGACGAAGAGGTCCCGGTCGGGAAGGCCCGGATCGATGGTGATGTCCTTGATCTCGTTCGGGAGGTTCGGGTCGTCGATGGCGAAGGCCGCGATGTCCGAGGCGTCGATCGTGCAGTCGGGAGCGTCGGCCAGGTCCTCGCAGATGGAGAGCTCGCTCTGGTTGCTGGACTCGAAGGCCGCCACGTAGAGGTAGTCGCCGAGCACGAACAGCGCTCTGGGATCCTGGGCGGTGATGTGGACGCGGCCGGTGACCGCGTAGCTGGTCGTGTCGACGATGGCCACGTCGTCGCGCGAGGAGAGCGCCACGTAGGCCTCGCTCCCGTCCCCCTTGAAAGCGATGCCCGTCGGCTCGTCGAACTCGGTGACGCCGCCCACCAGGTCCTGGACGGTCTCCACGACGGTCAGGTATCCGGCGCTGGCCGGGTTCGTGTCGATCACGCTCACCGAGTCCGAGACGTGGTTCGACACCCAGGCCTCGCTGCCGTCGGGCTTGAAGGCGATGGTCCCCGGATCGATCCCCACGGGCACCTCGCCGATGACCGTGTTCGTGGCCGTGCTGATCACGTCCACCTGGTTGCTGGTGGTGCTCGCGACGAGCAGCAGGCTCTCATCCGGGGAGAGCGCAATGGGGTTCACCTGGGGGCTCGCGAAGGTGAGCCGCCCCGCCGCCTCGTGGCTGGGCGGCCGACGCCGCCGGCCCGCCTCTCCCGGATCCGGAAGTCCCAGAGCCAGTCCACAGGCTGCCACGATGAGCAGTCGGATCGACACGCGCATTGGCATCGCTCTCCTTGGGTCACGGTGATGGAGCTGGGAAGGGAAGCGTCACAGGGTGCCATTCTAACGGAGGGGGCGTCGCCTGTGAACGGGGTTCAGCAGCCCAGAACGCGGTGTTCGACCGCCCCAGAACGCGTCGTTCAACGCCCAAAACGTCGTTCGAGCAGGATTCGAGGCGACCTGCGGGGGAGGCGGCATCTCCCCACGAGTGCCTCGGGTCGGAGGGTCTCAGTCGAGGCGCGGCGGGAGGGGCTCGGGCGGCAGGTAGCCGAGGGCCCTCAGGTTTTCCTCCTCCTGGGGGCTGAGCGCGGGAGCCGCAACCCCGGGCGCTGCCTCCGGGATGCTTGGGAACACCTCCCGGATGCGGGCGAACGCCCCCTTCCAGCCACCCTCGCAGGGCCCGGGCGTCCAGAGCGGCGCGCTCGCGCACTCGGCGCCGTCCCGCCAGATCACCAGGCGGTGTGCCGGCTCCTGGATCCCGAACACGTGGTACCCGAGCGAGCCAAAGCCATCGAGGGGGTGCAGCCC
>JBDLIK010000670.1:0-2611 GCA_039714895.1 Myxococcota bacterium
GTGCCGGCCGTGATAGAGTGCGCCGGCGCCCCGGGGCCCGGCGGCGCACCCAGAGGAGGGGAACCGTGACCCGCATCGGACTGGTGGGCGGGCTGGCGGTGCTGGCCCTGGCCTGCGCCAAGCCCCAGCTCCAGAGCAACGTCTTCTTCGATCACGACGCGGACTTCCCGGCCTTCAAGACCTTCGCGATCGCGGGGGGGACCGGGGGCACTGACACCAACCGTACCCTGGCCGAGAAGGAGGTGCGCAAGGGCCTCGCGGCCAAGGGGCTGCGCGCGGTGGACGCCGGGCAGGCGGACCTGCTCGTGCAGGTCGACCTAGGCCGGCGCGCCAAGGTCCGCCTCTCGGGCGCCGGTAGTCGCGGGGAGTACGCGGGCATCGTAATCGGAATGCGCACGCGCAAGGCGAATGCGCTCGTCTGGCAGGCGGTCGCGGCGCTCACCTACTACGAGTCGCTCGACCCGGCTGTAGAAATTCCCAAGGCCGTTGCCCTCGCCCTCGAGGACTTCCCCCCGAGCTAGGGTTGCCAGCGAGCAGACAGAGGGGAGTTGGGGCTCTACATCATCGGATGCGGCCACGGACGCCGAGCTCGCTGGAGGGGGCTCTCGCAGTCTAGACGGAGTGGCTTCTCACCGGCACAGCAACTGCCTGGGCCTGGCAGGTCTACCGGCCGTCTCCGCGCTCCTCCCGGATCGCTTCCAGCTCCGCGAGGGCTTCCAAGTCCTTGGGGCGCCCCGCAGCGCGCTTGACCTCGATCAGCTTGTCGAGCCCCAGGCAGCGGCAGCGCACGCCGAAGAGCTCGATCTCGATGGCGTCGCCGACCAGCGCATCGTAGCCGCCGCCCCCGACGATCTCGCCGAGCAGGTCGATGTCGCCGAGCTTGGATGTGAGCGTGAAGTTGAGGCCACGGCGGAGCGTATCCGCGTCGAGCTGGAACGGGAGGTCTGCGGGGGCACCGCGCAGGTAGGGCTCGTGGGGAGCGAGTGCCGCGGCCAGACGAGCCAGATTGGAGGGGTCGCGAGCGTAGACGATGTCGAGATCCTGGGTGAGTCGAGCGGCTCCGTGGGCCGTGGCCGCAGCGCCGCCGACGATGATGAAGTCGATGCCGGCGTCGCCCAAGGCCCGGAGGAGCCCGGGGTAGTCGATCATCCGCGGGAGGCCTTCGCGCCGCCGCGCTTCAGTTCCTCTGCGAAGCGCTGGAGCTCCATCAGTTGAAGGAAGCGCTCTTCGACGCTCAGAGTCAGGTTCCTTCGGATGAGCGAGCGGTCGACGTCGGGCAGGTAGCGCTCGACCACAGGATCGCGAAGCGGCCTGGTCGCGTTGGCCATCGCACGCCTCCTTCCAAGGGGCGAAGGCCCCCGGATCACGCAACCAATTGTAAAGAAAGCGGAATCGCCGATGCAACCCCCTTCGGCCGACTCCGACCGAACCAGCACCTCGCCGGCGATCTAATCAGGCGGGGGCGGGAACTCTTCCAGCATCCGCCGCACCGTCTCCCGGACGCGCTCGTTCCGCTCGGCCGGGGTGGTGTTTCGGCGAAGCGGGGCCCGCGCCATTCCGCGCCACAGCAGGTCGCCCGTGCCGGGATCCATGAAGTCCACGATCAGGCTTCCCTCTTCGACCTCGCGCACGATCGTCTCGGAGTCGCCTCGCCCCCAGCCGCGACCGGTGCCATGGTGGACGGTGCGGACGTCGAGGGAGCGCTCCAGAGCGAGGTGGATGTCCACCAGGAAGTCCGGCGGCACGCCCACCGCCCGGACGTAGCCCTTGAGTGCAAGCTCCGATTCCAGCGCGGCCCGCACACGCGAACGCACCAGCGAGTCATCCAGGCGCGGATCGCGAGAGGCGGGAATCTCCCGGGGCTCGAAGGCCCAGCTGTGCAGACTCGAGAAGTCTACCGAGGTGTCGTAGTCGGTGGTGATCCGGACGGTCTGGCAGCCGGAGCTCAGGAGCAGGAGCCCCACGAGCGCACACGCCGAAGCCAGCCGCATCCGACCTCCCTACCGTCGCCCGCCGGTCCAGAGCTCGGGAATCGCGAGCTTGACGCGCTGCCCCGCTTCCAGCCGAACCTCTGGCTCGAGCCCGTTGGCGATGGCGGCGCGCTCCGGGCTCCAGGCGCTCGTGCTGCGGGCGACCAGCTCCGCCAGCGTCTCTCCGGCCTGGGCCTCCCGGATTCGCAGACGCTCCGCGACGAGGAGCTGGCGGTCGCCAGGAGTGAGGGGGCGCACGCTCCCGGCGACGGCCATGAACTGTGGCTGCCAGGTCTCGAACTCTCCCGCAGGACTCGCGCCCGTGATCCGATACACGAGCCCGTTCCGTGCGATCCAGACGACGAGCAGGCTCTGATCCGGTCCCTCCACAGAAAGCCGTGCGGCGGGCAGGCCCGCGATCTCCAGGCGCTCGAGATCCGCCTCCTCGGAGACGCCGTCGGCTCGGGCTGCGGCGACCGGGTCGTCGCCCTGGGCGGCGACGTGGAGGGCGACGAATACCTGGTCACCGGAGGTCAGGGCAACCACGTACTCCCGGGCGTTGTGGGTCTCCCAGCCTTCGGGAAAGCGCATCCACAGGTCGAGACCGGGGTGGAGGAAGCGTCCCTCGACGAAGAGACCGC
>JBDLIK010000671.1:0-2610 GCA_039714895.1 Myxococcota bacterium
AGCAGCCGCTGGGCGAGGTACACCGGGTCCACGTGGGGAATGGCGAGGTAGCGGTCCTCCAGCCCGGAGCCCACCCACGGCTCCAGGAGCGCATCCAGGAGCTGGTTCAGGAAGACGTGATAGACCGTGGCGCCGACGCTCTCCGACGAGCTGGCACCGTCCCAGCTCTCGAGGACCTGCGCGACCCAGCGCTCCTCCTTGCCCAGCTCTTCGACGGCGCCCGCGAGGCGCAGGGCGGCCCGCACCAAGCCCGGGGCACCGGGCGACGAGACGTCTCGCTGGACCGCGGCGGCCCCGCGAAGCTCCACCGGCCCGGCGGACACCTCCCGACCCAGCAGCTCGGCCAGTCGCTCGCTCCGGCTTCCGGTCCGCCAGAGCCACTCGATGACCACGGGCTCATCGGGTGCGAGGCGCGCATCGGCTGCGACCGCGAAGTCGTCCTGCTCCCCGAGCTCGCGGTGGGGGAGCAGCCCGTAGGGCACCCCCTCGCCCCAGCCGTACCAGCGGTTGCGTCCCGGCATGGGGACCAGACCGGTGGGGAGGCTCCGCCGGGGAATCCAGCCCGCCATCTGGAAGCCCGCCGAGCCCTCTCGATCCGCGTAGACGACCACCACCGCCGGCTCGTGGTGCCGCTCGAGGGCGGCCCGCAGCTCGGTGCCGTTCGCCGCCCGCGTGACGGCGAGCAGCCCGGAGAGCGGGTCACCGCGCCGGGCCCCGGACCATGCCAGCGCCAGCGGCTCCCGGTCGTCCGCCACCAGGGGGGTCAACAGCGGGCCGTGTCGGGTCTCCTGGACGACGAGCGTCTCCGGCTCCTGGCCCCGGACCGCGATCTCCTCCTGGCGGGTCCCGAGGTCCCTCCAGCGTCGCCCGTCGTGATAGCGGGCGCCGTCGGCGTGGACGGTCTCCACGTAGAGGTCCGTCACCGTGGCCCCCGCGTGGATCGCCGACCAGGCGACTCGACCGTTGTGGCCGGTCCAGAAGAGCGGAACGCCCGGAATGGTGGCGCCGGCCACCAGGCCGCCAGGCCAGCCGAGATGCGCCTGGTAGAAGAGGCTCGGCGCTCGGGGCGGCAGGTGGGCGTCGGCGGCCAGGATGGGACGCCCGCTGCGGGTGTGACGTCCGGAGATCACGAAGGCGCTGCTTCCCAGGCTGCGACCCACGAGCCCCGAGAGGCGTCGGAGGGCATCGGTTCCCAGCGCCGGACGAGAGCCCATCGGACGCCTGGGAGCCGCCAGCGCCGCGGTCTCCGCTGGCGCCTCGAGGCTTTCCACCCCGACTCCGGGCGGAAAGAAGGGACGCGCCCCGAAGCCTCCCAGCAGCTCGATCAGATCCTGCAGGACCACGCCTGCGTCCAGGTGTCCAGCCAGCGCCCAGGCGTAGAGCTTGACGATCGCCACGCTGTCCGCCTCGGTCCAGGGCTCCAGCGGAAGACCCCGGAGCGCCACCGGGGACGCGTCCAGGCCCGAGCGGATCCGCTCCTGGCGGGCCTCCACGCCCTCCGTGTAGGCCCGCAGCAGCGAGCGGGTGCGCGCCGGGAGCTGGCCGACGCTGCGCTCGGCATGCTGGGCGATGCCGAGCACGCGGGACTCGCGATCCGCCGCGAGCGCCCGGGACCCGAGGACCTCGGCCAGGCGGCCTCGGGCGCTGCGGCGCAGCCACTCCATCTGGGCCAGGCGTTCCTGGGCGTGCACGAAGCCGAGCGCTCGATAGGCGTCACTCTCGCCCGCCGCCTCGAGATGCGGAATGCCGCGGGGGTCTCGGGTGACGGCGACCGGCTTGCTCAGTCCGGCCAGGGGAAGCGTGCCCTCCACGGCGGGGAAGGCATCCCGCATCTCCCGGCCGCGGTTGAGGGCGCGGACCAGCATCAGGACCGTGGCCAGCACAGCGAGCAGCGCCACCGCCGCCTGGAGAACCCGCCGACCGCGCCGGCGGGACGCCCCTCCGGTGGGCATCAGCCGTCGGCCTCGAGCAGCACCACCGCGAACGCGTGGGTGCGGTCCCGGGAGACCGAGAGGTGCTGGCGGGCGGCGCCGAGCTCCCGAGCCCGGGCGGCGACCCGCCCGCGCAGGCGGATCCGCAGCGGCCCCCCCGAAGCCCCGGCCAGGGCCTCGATGTCGACGAAGCGCACGCCCCGGGCCCAGCCCGTTCCCACGGCCTTCATGGTCGCCTCCTTGGCAGCGAAGCGAGCCGCGTACTCGCGGGCGGGGCGAGGCCCCCGGCGACACTCGGCGATCTCTGCCGCACTGAAGACGCGCCGTTCGAAGCGCACTCCCCGGCGCTCCAGAGCTCGCTCGATGCGAGCGACCTCGACCACGTCGATCCCGCTACCGACGACCACGTGCGCGCTCCAGGCCCAGCGGTCTCCCCCCAGGGCGGAAGGGTAATCGGCTGGCTCCGGCGACTCCAGGCGGGTACATTGCGGCCCTTTCCAGCACCCAAGGAGAGAGTGATGGCGGTTCGGGTCGGGATCAACGGCTTCGGGCGGATCGGGCGACTCGCCTTCCGGGCGGCCCAGGGCAAGGACGTCCAGGTCGTCGGCATCAACGACCTGACCGACGCCAAGACCCTGGCCCACCTGCTGAAGTGGGACTCGGTCCACGGCCGTTTCCC
>JBDLIK010000672.1:0-2608 GCA_039714895.1 Myxococcota bacterium
GGCGTGGTCGGCGGCTTCGTCGGCGTGCTCACCCTGATCGTTCGCGCCCTCTAGTTGTGGGTCCGGTTCCGGGCGTAGCCCGGAACCACCACAGGCTTCGCTCGCCTGTCGGCGCTTGCACTCCGTTTGCGAGCTTGGGTCACGTTCCTAGGCGGTGGAGCGCAGGCTGTGGCTTCGGAGGTGGGCTTCGTAGACGTACCGCAGCCCGCGGCCGGAGCGCTCCACGTCCTGCACCGGCCCGATCAGCTCCTCCTGCCCGCTCGCGTAGCCCGAGGTAGCCACCCGGTAGCTCTGGTCGGGCTCGAGGGTCACGCCCTGGAGGGCGGCCTGCTCGCGCAGGGGTCCGGCCGCATCCCTTCCCTGGATCGTCGCGATGGCCATTTCGTCCGCGTAGGGGTCGAGGCTCCAGACGAGACCCGTCGTCACCGGGCCCGCCGGGAAGCGGGCGTGGGGCTCGCCCGGGAAGAAGGCCACGGCTGCCCCGCTCTCGCCGCGCAGCGCGGCGAGCAGCAGCCGCCGCAGGGCCTCGCCCTGCAGCAGTCGGTCCGACTCGGCGAGCACCTCCCCCACGTACTGTCCGGCGCCCCCGTCACTCGCCACGTGGATCGAGGCGTGGACGTGAGGCCAGCCCCGGAAGTGGAGCGCCGTCCCCGGCCCCTCGATGCGCCAGACATGCCAGTAGGGCTCGCCTCGTCGCATGCGCTCTTCGGGCGCGAGGTCGCTGAAGACGGCCCCGTCGTCGTAGATCCCTCCGTGCTCGTACACGGCGAGCCACAGCGAGTCGATGCCCCCGTTGCCGCGAAGACAGCCCAGGGCGTCGCTGCGGTCGGACTCGTCGTAGCAGGAGAGCACGACGTCGATCAGGCCCTGGAGGGTCCCCCGTTGGCCCTCGTCCAGCGAGCGCACGGGCAGACCTGCGAACTCGCCGCCGGGTCCCTGAAGCTGGACCGCGGTCTCGAAGGGCGGCGGATCCGGCACCCGCGCACGCCGCCTCGTGTGCGGATCGAGGTTCGCGAGCAGCGCGTTGGCGGCGTCGCCGTGGTAGGCGAAGGCGTTGCCCGGGAGTCGCGGCACCCCGTTGCCCAGCTGATGCCCATAGCCCAACGGGCCGCCGAACGCAGACCCCTCGGGCGTGATGCCGCCTCCGCGGATCAGCAGGTGCCCGCCCGAGAGTGCCACCTGATGGCGCTCGCTGTGCGGGTCGCCGTAGATCACGATCTCGCAGGGGTCGAGCCCGCCGCCCTCGAGGCCGACGAGCCGGCCGAAGCGACTGCGGCTGTCCTCGGACGTCATGGCCTCGTAGAGCCGGTGGACGTGGGCTTGCTGGGCCGCGCTCAGCACGTTCGAGACGCGACCCGACCCGAGGCAGGCGACGTGTCCCACCATCTGGCGGGACGGATGGTCCCACGGTCGGACCACCGCCTCCCGCTGCAGCGGGGAGAGGGAGTCGAAGAGAATCCCGAGCTGCGCGCGGAAGCCCTCGCCCGAGGGCGGTCGCGATCCCAGGCGCAGCAGCCCCGCGAGCCCTCCGGAGAGCGCGAGGCCGGCGGCCACGCCCGCACCCTTCAGCAAGGTGCGTCGCCCGATCCCCGGCATCCCCTCGGTTCCGGCCTCGTCGGCCCGCTGACCCATCGAGCCCCCCGCGACGCAGGGCACGGTAGCACGGGGTTCGTCAAACGATGTTGCAGCCCGGCACCAGCGACGTGGCCGGGAAGCTTCGGAACGTCTGGGGGGTGGGGCGGCTTCTGCTAGCCTTCCGTCGGGGCAAGGGGGGGTTCCGGAGCCATGTCGGGTGAGCCTTCCGCCGCGCTTCGCGAGCGGATCGAGAACACCATCCGGTTTCTGACCATCGACGCCGTCGAGGCGGCGGCCAGCGGCCATCCGGGGGCTCCGATGGGCCTCGCACGGCCGGTGTTCGAGCTGTGGGATCGCCACCTGCGCTTCGATCCGGGAGACCCGGTCTGGCCGCTGCGCGACCGCTTCGTGCTCTCCGCAGGCCATGCCTCGATGCTCCTCTACTCGCTGCTGCATCTGTTCGGCTTCGACCTCCCGCTCGAGGAGATTCGTCGCTTCCGCCAGCTCGGCTCACGCACTCCGGGTCACCCCGAGTATGGCGAGACGCCGGGCGTGGAGGTCACCACGGGCCCGCTCGGCCAGGGCTTCGGGCACGCCGTGGGCATGGCCCTGGCCGGGCGCATGGCGCGCGCGCGCTTCGGACGGGGCGGAGAAGGCCCGGGACACCACCTCGTCTACACCGTGGCGAGCGACGGCGACCTGATGGAGGGCCTCTCGCACGAGGCGGCTTCCCTCGCCGGGCATCTGGGCCTCGGCAACCTCGTCGTCCTCTACGATGACAACCGCGTCACCATCGACGGCCCCACCTCGCTCTCGTTCAGCGAGGACGTGGCTGGGCGCTTCGGGGCGTATCGCTGGCACGTGCAGGGTGTCGACGGGGAGGACGTGGCGGGGGTGCGCGGCGCCCTCGAGGCGGCCCGCACCGAGGCGCGCCGGCCGTCGATCCTGATCGTGCGAACCACCATCGGCTATGGCAGCCCCAACAAGGCTGGCAAGAGCGTGGCCCACGGAACGGCCCTCGGCGCGGAGGAGG
>JBDLIK010000673.1:0-2606 GCA_039714895.1 Myxococcota bacterium
GTCGCCTTCGGCGCACTGGCCATGCTACGTGCCGCCTCTCTGTCGTCGGCTCTCGGGTGGGGCGGGTCGGCGGTGCTCGTCGCGTTGGTCGCGAGCTCACCGTACCTCCTCTACTGGTGCTTCGGCAGCCTCGAGACCACGATGGCGGCCTGGCTCACGGTCGAGATCGCGATCCTGGCGGGCGCGCTCGTCGAGGGGCGCCGAGGGCCGCTCTCGCCAATCACCGTGGGACTCACCGCGGCGTACCTGATGGTGCGGCCAGAAGCCGCGTTCGTGTTGACCAGCGCTCTGGCAGTGTGGGTCGGCCTCCTGCGAGCGGTTGGCACCGGCGCCGATCGTTCCGCCATTCGGGTCGGCAGCCGCTGGCTGGTGTTGGCCGGGGTCCTGTTCGCTGGCCTCTGTCTGTTTCGCTGGAGCTACTTCGGACAGCTGTTCCCGCAGCCCGTCATGACGAAGGTCGGTGGCGACGTCTGGACACGCTGGGTAGATGGGTTGGACTTCTACCGAAAGCTGATCTACCCGCCCCTCGGGATCGTGATGGCGGCCGCGCTCGTTTCACTTCCCTGGCTGATCGTTCGCGAGCTTGGTGCCGGCCGAAGGAAGAGCACGCGACTCTTCGTTCTGCTCTTCGCCGGAGCCAGCGCTGCGTTCGCGCTCTTCTCCGGTGGAGACTGGATGCGAGGCGGACGCTTCTTCACGCACTTCCAGCCGGTCGCCCTGGTCGCACTCTACGGGTTTCTGTCCCAGCTCTCGCCACGTCGCCTGTCGGTCGCGCTCATCGCCGCGTGCCTGGCGATCAATGCCGCCGGTGTCGTCGGCTTCGCCATGTGGAGGAACTCAGGCCGGCCCCTCTGGGCCTTCCTCGAGAAGGATTGGATCATTCGGAGCTACGGTGCGGAGTTCCAATGGCCCGAGCGCGCCAACAAGATCCACACCCGGGACATCCTGTTCATCCCCGAGATCTCGCGGATCATCGAGAAGCTGCTCGAGCAGCAGGAGACGGTCAGCGTCATGAGCGGGCAGGCGGGCATGGTGGCGTACTACCTCGCGAAGCGCTTCGACGGCCGCGTAGAGTTCATCGATCGCTGGGGACTGGCCACCCGGCACTTCATGCCCGCCAAGCGCGAGCTGGACCTGCAGACGACGCAGTTCGGCCTGAACTTTCCCGTGTCGCTCTTCCTCGCCGAGGCACGCTCGCGGACCGAGCCGTTCTGGCACCCGGACGTGATCTTCGACTTCAACGAGACCGCGAGGCCGCTGATCGAAGCCAACGGCTACCGCACGGTCTACGAGCAATCCGGGAACGCCGTCGGATACCTGGAGCAGCCCGGGACGCCCCTCTACCCGATCTTCGGGGCCGAGGGCCTTCTGGTGTCCGGATACACCGTGACCATGTACCATTACGCGGCCGTGCGAGACGAGCTCGCGGGCCCCTTCGGCGAGCATCCGCGCTCGTTCGACTGGAACCGGGCCCGCGCCAGCCGCCTGGGCATCGGTCTGCATTGAAGCGGATCGCGTCTACGGACATGCGAGCGAGTACTACGGAGCTGCGGAGCTGAGGCCTAAGCCCTGGCTCGCCAGATTCCTCGCCGTCGCCGCATGAGAGCTAGGAGAGGGACGAGCAGGGCGGGTGCGAACGCCAGCCCGCAGGCCCCGGTTCGACCCACCGTTCGGATGGAGGCACACCCTTCGAAGGGCCTCCCGTCGATCAGCTCGCCCGTGACACAGGCCTCCCCGTCGCCGAACGCGATGCCGGTCTCGGGCGTCGCGTAGTGGCTGACGAGATCCATGAGGCCATCCTCGTCCACGTCCACCCAGTGCCCGCCGACGCCGTGAGCGGGGGGCGCTCGGGATGGACCGAACGCGAGTGTGGTGATGTCCACCGTCGCTACGTCGAAGCGGTCCCAGCCGAGAATAGCGACCGGGATCTTCCCCTGGCTCGTGAGGTTGATCGGGTTCGTGTCCGTTTCCGGCTTGATGTCGATGGCAACCTCCATACAGCGCACCACCGCATCGCAATCGTTGTCCACTCCGTCACCACAGATCTCGACTGCATCCGGATGAATGGCTGCGTCGAAATCATCGCAGTCCATGGACGTATCGAAGCCATCACCGTCACGATCGCCATCCAGGACGACCAACTCCGAGATCATCCCGATAGCGGCATGCAGGAACAGATGGCAGTGGAACAGCCAGCGGCCCGCGGCACCACCGCTCAAGAAGCGCTGGCCGGGCGCCGGAGCCCCGGGTTCTGGGCGGCCATCGGTGATTCTGGATCTATCCTCGAGCCGCATGCGGAGTACCACGCTCTGGCCGCCGAAGACGTCGATCACATCGACCCACTCGTCGTAGTCGAACGCATACAGGGTCGTGTCGTCCGAGGGGCCCGCGGGGTCTTCGCCATGTTCTACGACCCGAACCGGTTGGAAGGAGAATCCATGATGGTGGAACGGGTGATGGAGCCGGGTGTCATTGGTGACGGTCAGCTCGAGGGTGTCTCCCGTTCTCGCGTAGCGGGAAGTGTCCTGAAACGGGACGAGGGCGTGGTCGGCTCCATCGTCCCCAAAGCGGCCAGGGATGCCATCGATGGCGAGCAGTCCAGCGTC
>JBDLIK010000674.1:0-2595 GCA_039714895.1 Myxococcota bacterium
CCGAGAACGAGTTCGACCTGCTCGAGGTGGACAACCGAGCGGTGCGGGACGCCCAGCTTTCGCGTCTCGGCGCGCTGCGGGCGGAGCGGGACGCCGGGGCCGTGGGAGCGGCGCTCGAGACCCTCGAGAGCCTGGCCCGGACCGGGGAGGGGAACCTCTTCGAGGCGGCCGTGGATGCGGCCCGAGCCCGGGCCAGCGTCGGGGAGATCTCCGATGCCCTCGAGAAGGTCTACGGCCGCCACCGGCCGGAGACCCGCACCATCTCGGGGGTCTATGCCAGCGCCTTCCAGGGAGACGCCGAGTACGACGCCGTGTGCCGGGAGGTGGAGGAGTTCGCGCGCAGCGAGGGGCGGCGACCGCGAATCCTGGTGTGCAAGCTCGGCCAGGACGGCCACGATCGCGGCATGAAGGTGATCGCGACGGCCTTCGCGGACCTGGGCTTCGATGTGGACATCGGACCGCTCTTCCAGATGCCCGAGGAGGCGGCGCGCCAGGCGGTGGAGAACGACGTCCACGCGGTGGGGGTCTCCACCCAGGCGGGCGGGCACAAGACCCTGATCCCCCAGCTCGCGGCGGCCCTTGCCGCCCAGGGCGCCCGGGATGTGGTGGTGGTGGCCGGCGGCATCATCCCGCCCCAGGACCACGCGGGGCTGCGGGAAGAGGGCTGCGCGGCAATCTTCGGCCCGGGCACGCCCATCCCCAAGGCGGCGCGTGAGGTGCTGCAGGCGATCCGGGCACGTCGCGCATGAGCTCCGAGGACGCCCTTGCCGCCTACCGGGACGGGGTGCGCGCGGGGGACCGGCGCCGGGTCGCCAAGACCATCACGCTGCTCGAGAGCACCCGAAAGGATCTTGCCGCCCTCGGCCAGGCCGTGCTCGAGGAGCTGGTGCCCCACACCGGCGGCGCCGTTCGGGTCGGCATCACCGGTACCCCCGGAGTCGGCAAGAGCAGCTTCATCGAAGCCCTGGGCCTGCTTCTCGTGGGCAGTGGGCACCGGGTGGGGGTGCTCGCCGTCGATCCCAGCAGCCCGGTGAGCGGCGGCAGCATTCTCGGCGACAAGACCCGGATGGAGGCCCTGAGTCGGGAGGCGGGAGCCTTCATCCGGCCGTCGCCGTCGGCGGGCTCCCTCGGAGGCGTCGCCCATCGCACGCGCGAGGCGATGCTCGTGTGCGAGGCAGCCGGCTACGACGTGGTGATCGTCGAGACCGTCGGGGTGGGGCAGTCGGAGGCCGCTGTGGCCTCCATGGTGGACTTCTTCGCGGTGCTCCTGCAGCCTGGGGCCGGGGACGAGCTGCAGGGCATCAAGAAGGGCGTGCTCGAGCTCGCCGATGCCCTCGTCGTCCACAAATGCGATGGGGAGCTCGCGTCCCTCGCCGGGCGCACCCGGCTGGAGCATGCCCACGCGCTCCAGCTGATGCGACCGAGCTCGAGGAACTGGGCCCCCCGCGTCCTCACCGCCAGCGCACGGACGGGCGCTGGAATCCCGGAGTTCTGGGCGACCGTCGAGGCCCACCGGGAAGCACTCCGGGAGAGCGGCGAGCTGGAACGCCGGCGGCGGCTGCAGTCCCGGGCCTGGATGTGGACCCTCGTCGAGGAGGGGCTGCACGAGCTGCTGCGAACCCACCCGGCTCTGGCGGTCCGCATCCCCCTGCTCGAGAAGGAGGTGGAGGCGCAGCGCATCACGCCTGCCGCCGCCGCCCGAGCGCTTCTGGACGGGCTCCGCTCCTCCTAAGCCCGTCCCCCGGGGGCGCTCGGCCTCGACCGGCTCTACATTCACATCCTCGGACTGCCGATGAGGACGGCGTGCCCCCGCTTCGGGGTGGGAAGCTCTGATGGTGCAGATCAACATGGCCGCGCGAGAGATCACCCTCAAGGTGGTCTACTACGGTCCCGCACTCTCCGGGAAGACGACGAACCTCCAGCAGCTGCACGCCCTCATCGACCCCGGCTCCCGAGGGAAGATGGTCACCCTGGACACCACCGACGACCGCACCCTCTACTTCGACTTCCTGCCGATCGAGTTCGGAACGGCGAGCGGCTTCTCGATCAAGATCAAGCTGTTCACCGTACCCGGCCAGGTGATGCACAAGTCCACCCGCAAGGTGGTGCTCGCCGGCGCCGACGCCGTCGCCTTCGTGGCCGACTCCCAGCGCTCCTCCGCGAGCGCCAACGCCTACTCATGGCGGGACATGGAGGCCAACCTCAAGTCGAACGGAATCGACTTCGAGCGCATGCCCAAGGTCGTGCAGTTCAACAAGCGCGACCTCGAAGACATCAAGCCCCTCCAGGAGATCCGGGCCACCTGGGGTGACACTGCCACCCATCCGGGTGTCGCCATTCGCGGCGAAGGCGTGATCGAGACCTTCCGGGACCTGATGCGGCTCACCTACCGCAACCTCGACGACAAGCACCGCTTCGCGGAGAAATTCGGAGTGAGCGAGGACGACTTCCTGAAGGGCGTCCTGCAGCCCTTCGGCGCGGCGTAATTGTGGGTCCGCCTGCGGGCTAGCCGCCTCACTTCCCGTGGCGCTGCGAGGTGACTCCGAGTCCGCTGGGTTCCGGCGGGAGAATTGACACCAGAGTCAACCGCTGATA
>JBDLIK010000675.1:0-2594 GCA_039714895.1 Myxococcota bacterium
GTGAGTCCCAGCAGGCGAGCGGCGCGCGCGTGCTCGCCCCGCCCCGCCGCTTCGTGGGCGAGCACCACCGTGAGGCTGCTGCTGAGCAGCACCATGGTGTTGAGGGCGCCCGCCGCGTTCAGGGTGTGGTGGGCTTCTGCCGCCCACTCGGGGTGCTTCCAGCGGAACAACAGGTAGGTGACGATCAGTCCGCCGAAGATCACCAGCTCCGACGCGACGAACCACCAGACGCCGAGCCGACCGGTCGGAACCTCGGTCGCCTCGCGAAATCCGGACTGCGAAGCCTCGGCCATGGCTCTCGACTCACCTCCCCGTCCCTCGCAGATTGCTCATATCAACCGCTGCCGCCGGACTCCGGGGCGGCGTTCTGGGCCCACCAGTCCGCGCTGCGCCCGGGCACGCTGTACTCGTACGGCCCACGGTGCACCAGCGGCGCCTGGGGGAAGTTGCCGTGGGGCGGCGGCGAGGGCGTGGTCCACTCGAGGGTGTTGGCGCGCCACGGGTTGGCCTCGGCCGCCGGGCCTCGAAGCAGGCTCCAGACCAGGTTCGCGAAGAAGAGGAGCTGCGAGGCGATCAGCGCGATGGCCGCGAGGGTGGCGGCCCACTGCAGGCGCAGCACCTCCGGATCGCGCAGGAACTCGAAGAACTGTGGACTCGAGATCCGCCGCTGGTGCCCCATCAGCCCCAGCACGAACATGGGGAGGAAGGTCGCGTTGAAGAAGACGAACGTGAGCCAGAAGTGGGCACGGCCCAGCATCTCGTTCTGGCGTCTGCCGAACATCTTCGGGAACCAGTAGGAGAAGCCGGCGAAGAAGGCGAAGACCGTGGGCGGACCGATGGCGTAGTGGAAGTGCGCCACCACGAAGTAGGTATCGTGCATGTAGATGTCCGAGGCCGCCGAGCCCAGGTGGATGCCCGTGACGCCACCCAGCAGGAAGGTGGCGATCATCCCCAGGGCCCAGAGCATCGGCGTGGTGAGCTCGATGGATCCTCGATAGAGCGTGGCGATGAAGGCGAAGAGCGTGACGGCCACCGGCACCGAGATCAGGATGGTGGTGACGCTGAAGGGTGTGGCGAGCCGCGGGTCGATGCCTGCGATGAACTGGTGGTGGGCCCACACGATGAAGCTGAGCACGCCCGTCAAGATGGTGGAGTAGACGATCATGCGGTAGCCGAAGATCGGCTTGCGGGAGAACACCGGGAGGATCTCCGCCACCACGCCGAAGGCGGGCAGCAGGATCACGTAGACCTCCGGATGCCCGAAGAACCAGAACAGGTGCTGGAAGAGGATCGGATCTCCTCCCGCCCCCGGGTCGTAGAAGCCCGTGCCCACCAGGCGGTCGAGCAGCAGCAGGATCGCCCCGGCGATGAGGGGCCCGACCGAGAACAGGAAGATGATGCTCGCGCCCAGCTGCATCCACACCATGAGCGGGAGGTCGAAGAGCCCCATGCCCGGTGTGCGCAGGTTGATGGCGGTGGTGATGAAGTTGATGCCGCCCATCAGGAAGGCCACGAACTCCAGCGCCACGGCAAGGAGCCACAAGGTCTGGCCCCACTGCCCCCCCGAGTAGGCGGCGCTGCCCGAGAGCGGCGGGTAGGAGGTCCAGCCGCCGGCCGCGGCGCCGCCGGGCACGAAGAAGGAGGCCAGCAGCACCAGCGTGCTCAGGAAGAAGATCCAGTACGAGAGCATGTTGAGGCGTGGGAAGGCCATGTCCCGGGCGCCCACCATGAGCGGGATCAGGAAGTTTCCGAGGGCGGCCAGCAGGACGGGCATGGCCACCCAGAAGATCATGATGGTGCCGTGCATGGTGGTGATCGCGTTGTACTGCTGCGGTCCGACCAGGCCGTAGCCCGGCACCGACTGGCCGCCCCCCGCCACCTGCATGCGCATCACGTAGGAGAGGAGCCCCCCGAGGACCCCCATGGCGATTCCGGTGAACAGGTACTGCTTGGCGATCGTCTTGTGATCCGTGGAGAAGACGTAGCGCCGCAGGAAGGACGGCTGGCCTTGGTCGTGGGCTGTGGTCATCGCCTCCTCGGCTCTCTCAGCTGCGGCTCTTGGCGGCCAGAGCGGCGAGCCAGGCCCGATAGGCCTCGGGCGACTCCACCGTCAGGGTGCCCTTCATCATCGTGTGCGCGAACCCGCAGATCTCGGCGCAGATCACCTCGAAACGGCCCTCACGGATCGGCCGGAACCAGCCCCGGATCGTGCGGCCGGGGACGGCATCCTGCTTGAGCCGCAGCTCCGGGACCCAGAGGGAGTGCAGCACGTCCTTGGCGGTCAGCTCGAAGCGGATCGACCGGTCCAGCGGCACGTGCATCTCGGCGAGGCTCTCCACGTCGTCGGGGGTGCCGAGCATGCCGTCCTCGCCCGGATAGCTGAAGCGCCAGGCCCATTGCTCGCCCCGGATCCCCACGATCTCGTCTGGAGGGGGCAGCTCGAGCTTGATCTCGTTCCAGACCGGAGCGCTGATCGCATCCACGACCAGGTCGAGGGCGAGGATCACCCCACAGGGCACCAGGACGAAGGCCATGGAGCGCAGGCTCCGGGCGGGCAGGTAGGCCGCGGGGCGCCCTTCGCGACGCCGGTAGCG
>JBDLIK010000676.1:0-2584 GCA_039714895.1 Myxococcota bacterium
AGATCGACTGGCTCATCGACATCGACCCGGACCCCGCGCGGCTGAGCGCCGCACACGACCGCTGGTGGCCGGAGTTCCTGAAGCGAGCGGGCCACGTCCTGCCCGAACCCCTCGAGGAGATCGGTGAACGGCTACGGGAGCATCTGGCGCCGATCCTGCGACATCTCACGAGGACCTCGCCCCGGACCCTGGTTCATTCGGACTACAAGCTGGAGAACCTCATCTTCGGCGGGCCCGCCGGGGGTGTCCCGTTCGCGGTCATCGACTGGCAGCTGATGGGTCGCGGGCGCGGGGTGTGGGACGTCGCCTACTTCCTGGCCCAGAGCCTGCATCCAGAAGCCAGGCGGGCTGTCGAGCTGGATCTGTTGCGGACCTATCACCATGACCTGGTCGAGGGCGGGGTTCGGGGATACACCTTCGAGGCGTGTCTGTACGACTTCCGCTTGTCCCTGCTCCGACGCTTCGGATCACTGATCTCGACGATTGCCGCGATGCCCTTCACCGAGGAGCAGATCCGGATGCACGTCGACGTCCTGCTGCCTCGTACCTGCGCAGCCATCCTCGACCACGCCGCGGGCGAGCTGTTGTCGTGACGCTCCCCAGGCCCTAGCGGGAGGGAGGGGCCACCCAGATGGGCGACGACCAGGCGCGAGGTTCGTGCTCTGCCAGACAGTCGTCGGCGTCGTCGTCTCCGCACAGGCGGACCGAGACGCAGGCACCGCTTTCGTTGCGCTCACAGCGAACGCCGTCGGCGTTCACGGCGGGGGCCGGCGCCTCGTAGGCGCGCACGTAGTAGGCGGCAGGGCGGTCGACGTCCAGGAAGTCGGGGTCGGAGAAGAGCACCGAGCCCACGCCAGAGGAGTGGCTCGACGCAGGCCAGTGCCGCGACTGCGACGGACCCGCTCGTCGCCCGAGAGCAAGGCGAAGAGGCCGCGGCGGATCACGCTTGGGCCGCGCCGGCGGGCCTCGAGGGCCCGGCCGCCGGAGGAGATCGGCCGCGTCGGCACCTCGTCGTCGGCCAGTCCCTCGATCACCACGTTCTTGTGTCCGTAGTGATCGTCTGGTGTCGTGCCCACCTGGGTCCACTCCCAGCCGAGGAAGGCCACCGTGTCGGGATCCTCGGGATCCCCGGCCACCTCGTTGCACTGCCGGATCGAGTCGATCGTCTCGGCCCAGTGCCGGGGGGTGATGCCCTCGGCGTGATCGTTGATGGACCAGAAATCGAGCTGGGAGCAGAAGCGCGCGTAGTTGCACGCGTCGGCCGGCGGGTGAGCGCCCTCGCCCCCGATGATCGGGAGGCTCGCCAGGAAGGCGTCGAAGGAGAAGGTCGTGTGGACGTGCAGGTCGCCGAAGAGGATCTGCTTCGGCTCCGGCACGCGGAGGGCGGCGGCGGCGGCGGCCATCTTCTCCTCGGCCTTGCGTACCGCCTGCGCGGGGCGACGGGCGGTCTCGATCTCCCCGGGGCCCTCGTGCTGGCCGAGATGGCCCTGGCCTGCAAACCAGACCCCACCGAAGGCGGCGGCCAGAAGCAGGGAGACGACCAGGAGAACGACGCGGAACACGGGGGCCCTCCGGCGGATCACGCTATAGACGCTCCGCGAGGCTCGGAATGCAGAGGCCAGCGACCTCAGCCATCGTAGAAGAGCGGCCGGTGCAGCCCGACGACGCTGCGCTCGCGGGGGGTCGTGGCGCGGGCCAGCGCCTCCGGCGAGAGCTGGTGGCTCTCCCGGGTCGTGCGCAGCCGCTGGGCCAGATCGCGGCGCCCGTAGTGCAGCTGGAGGAAGAAGCGGCCCCGATGGCCCCGGCTCGGCATGCGTCGGTGCCACAGGTCGGAGGCGAAGAGCGCGACGTCGCCAGGCTCTCCCGTCAGCAGCACGGGATCGTGGCCGTCGTAGCGCAGCTCCGGATCCTGCAGCTGTTCGAAGGGCGGGTGTTGGCCCGAGCGGTGACTGCGCGGCAGCACCCCGGTGGGGCCGCAGTCGGGAGGGCAGGGGTCGAGCAGCAGGTGGATTCCGATGGCGAAGACGGGGTAGGGGATGCGGTCGTCCCAGGGCACACCCGATGGACGCGGGATGTGGGGGCCCGCGTCGATGTGCCAGTTCCCGCCGCCGTGGTCGTTCCGCGCGCGGGGTGGGTTGCGCCAGGCCGTGTTGGCGATGAGGTGGCAGTCTTCCCCGAGGAGCGGCTCGATCACATCGAGAATGCGACGGTCCGCTACGACCTGCTGGCACGCAGCGCTGCGGTTCAGCATCTCGTAGCGGAAATCCTCGTTCTCCTCGGGGTCGCGCTTGCCGCGGATGTCGGCCGGCAGCTCGGCGTAGACGCGCTCGATGTCGGCGCGCAGGCGCTCGACCTCCTGCCTCGAGAAGGCACGGCGCAGGACCACCCAGCCCTCGCGCTCGAGCTGGCGGCTGGCCTCGGGCACCTCATCGTCGCGGAGCTCCAGGTAGACGCGTCGGCGTGTGATCATCTCTCGTCTCAGGCCGCGTGGGTGGAGGGCCTCCCTGGGCCCATTGAACCCCTCACACCGGCCACGGGCAAGCGGAATGTCGCTCCAGGGCCCGGTGGCGACTTCGGGCTGCGG